>DASWIV010000197.1:0-9985 GCA_036397475.1 bacterium | reverse complement strand
CGATCATCGGCATTCTCGCCGCCATCGCTCTTCCCAACTACATCAAAGCCAAGAACAAAGCCAAAGAGGCCGAGACCAAGGCTAACTGTCACACCATCCAGATTTCCCTGGAGCGGTACATGACGGATAACATGGAGTATCCGCATTACCTGCTTGGTGGCGACATCGATGGTTGGTTGAACTGGCATAACCAGTGGGATGGCGTAAACAACGCATCCATGCCTAACGGCATGGGAATAGCTACCAACGACCGGGTCCAGGATCCGCTTGTTGAGTACGACTACATAACTTCTTATCCCGGAAACCCCTTTGTGGGTGACGGGCAGATCATCATCCGCCAGACCGACGTGCTTGGCAGGGATGAACAGGGAGCCGGCGACCCGCGATTCGGTTACAAGGGTAACGTAATGGGTCAGGGTCTCGACGACATGAACATGTTCCGCGGTGATACTCATCCAGGACCGTACTTCTGGAGCGCAATTTGTACACACCGCACTCTCGACCGAGGACAGTGGATGAATGTTCCTCCTGCGTTTGTAAGCGATGAGACAGAAATGTATTATCTATTTGGAGGACGCAGGAATCAGTTACAGAACGCATCATCCGATGTGATCTTCACATTCTGGCCCGGTAACTTCTTCTACAAGGCAACATCAGACCAGGTCATAAGCCGCCAGGGATTTACCATCCCGGTACCTAACACCAATATCGGTGGCCATTACAACAGGTACATGTTAGGCGGATATGGCGCTGAGGGGACAGTTGGAACGGACGTAATTCGACTTGAATACACCGATCCTGATGGTGGCGACCTTTGTTGGATTTGTCCTCCACCGTTCCAGTTAAATTGTTTCTGTCTTGGCTATGAGTTGTTTGGAAACCTCAACTGGGGCGATCCAGGCGGACTGCCAGAGGTATTCGGCGGTGGCGATGCTTTCACCGGCCCGTCGTATCCTTACAACAAGAGCGAAAGCAATCCGGACGAATTCATTTACGGATGCGAAGACGGAGTACCGGATGGCGTTATCCTTGTGCTGACTAATGGATCAGAGGTCGAGAAGTACGTTAAGTAATTCTCAGCCGTAAGGCTGTTTGAATTTGCCCTTCGGTGGGCAGTTACCTTATCACATCAGCAAACGGAAGGTACGACATGAAGCACAACAAGCAACGTGGCTTCACCCTGATTGAGCTGCTAGTCGTAATCACGATCATCGGGATTCTCGCAGCGATTGCGCTCCCGAACTACATCAAGGCGAAGGACAAGGCCAAGGAAGCAGAGGTCAAGTCCAATATCCATACTATCCAGATTGCACTGGAGAGGTACGCGACCGACCATTCAGGCGCTTATCCGAACTACATCCTGGGTGGCGACACCCGTGGATGGGACGAGCGTTCAGGATGCCGGGCACTGATACTTCCCGGAAGTGAGGACTCAAAGCCTCCGAGGGACCCATTGGTACATTTCGCGTATGTTTCCAGTTACCCGAATAGCCCGTTCATAGACCCGGGTGACGGTATTGTGTCCATCATCCCATGGACCGGTGCCAGTTACACACTCGGCGATGGGGATATCAGGTTCGGTTGGACTGGCGAAGTAATGGGTAACACTCTGGATGACCCAAGATTCCTTTGGAAGGATAGAGGTTTAACGAATGCGTCAAGGCTTCGATGGACACTTTATCCGGTTCCAAATGCATATCTTGGAATTCTCAACAACAATTCTCCGAACTCTTTCTACTGCATGGGCGGCTTGCCCGAGTGGGTAAGAGGAGGCGGAGGAACCAGCAATCCGGAAGGACGTACGATCAAGGCATTCTGGCCCGGTCAGTTCTTCTATAGAGCTGGAGGCGAATTCTTTGTCGCCAATCCATCAAACGTAGAAGGGACAGAGTATGAAGATATCTGGGGCTGGCCCTATATGCGTGTAAACCGATATCTGCTTGGCGGATACGGTTCTCCTCGAACAGATGGCGAAGACATCATACGTCTCACCACCCTCGAGGGAGTTGCTGCCAGTACACAAGGCGGAGCACTCGACGGTGTGATTTCCGGTCAGTACTATCAGGATAATTCACATCCTGCGGAAAACTGGTCACATCCCGATTTCCCGCTTGTCCGGGTTGGTTATTCCAATCCTGAGGTATTCGGCGGCGGTGAGCGTGGTTTAATGCCACAGTTCCCTTATTACGAATCCGGAACGAAAGCCCATATCTTTGGTGCTGAGGACGGATACCGGGACGGCGTTATTATCGCGCTTACAAGCGGTTCGGACTCTAAAGCTCTTTAAAGTCCATACCGTTTCAGGTTGAGATTTTTTCAGCCGTCATGATTATTTTTATCTCGGTTATACACTACTTGACCTGAAAAATTTCTACATTCCCAGAGACCTCTAACGGTAACTGCTCACTGAATATAACAGCCGCCTCCTTCGGGAGGCGGCCTTTTAATTTTGCGGAAGCACTTGTAACCATACAATTCTCCATTACAATACTCAGACAGGCATGGAGCAGGGATTTTTACATCAAGCCGGGGTGAATCGCCTATGTACAGGGAAAAGGGATTCGCAATTACAGAGTTATTACCTGGAAGCCTGATAATCTTGATTATCTCAATTTCTGCCCTTCCAAAATTTGTCAGCGCTGAAAATAACGCCAGGGATGATGAGGTCGTTTCTAATTTTCATCGGATCCAGATTGCGCTTGAACGCCATGCTGTCGACAGCGGCGGTGTCTTACCGATTTTTTTTTAACAGGCGCTGAAAGGGACGGCAATATAAATTAAGCTTGATCACGTCTGCATTTATAAACACAGGAACACACAATGAAAACAACGAGTGGAACACACACAATTTTTGAATTCATAGCGATCGGAGCGATTATGGCTCTCGCATCGGTACTTTTTCTCCCCGGCATTATCCGCGCCGGCGATGAGGACAGGGAGTCGGAAGTGAGGTCGAATCTGCATACCATACAGATTGCGCTGGAGAGGTACGCGGTCGATTCAGGCGGGATTTATCCGTACATGCTCTACGGGGGCGATGAAACAGATACGTTCGCTAAACCGGGCGCTCCTGTAAATATCGATACCGGGTACAGTTATTACCTGCCTCCCGACCATCCGGATTACCAGCCATTTCGCGGAGACTTCGATGTGCTCCTGCAATTCGGGTATATGAAATGGTACCCGGAAAATCCGTTTGTAGATCCGCAGGTAAGATACAGGATAAAAACCAATCCGGAGGAGAACGGTTTCGGACCGCTGGAATTTCAATTCGGGACAAGCGGGAAGGCTCGTACTAATATCTGGGTTTCGCCTTTCGACCGCAGCCTGTTCTATGTCAGGAGATTTGTCGGTGGCGGGGAAGGAACGCTTATGTGGGATGTGAGCGAAGGGCAGCGCCACGCTCCGTGGCCGGTAGTGCTTTCGCCTGCACCGGAATATCACTGGACCGGTTACCGGAATCCGTTGGTTACTGTTCAGGACAAGATAAGAGATTTCGATCTTGCAAGCCCGGGTCTGCAGTTCCCGTTAACGCCGGGCAATTTTTACTACTACGGAATATTTGAAGGGCTTGCCGGTTATACGTCGTTCATAAATTCACGAGGAGATATCAATCCGGAAGGAGCTGTCACCGGATTGGTAATCGGGTATAAATTATGCGGCTATGGAGCGCCTGATAATCTGGGCGAGGACGCTTATAACCTGTGGGGCGATTTCGAGGAGCGAAGCCTGTTCACATTTAATGAGCCCATGCACGGAATGCCTCAGAGCACTGATGAGCTTACAACGGGACCGGATGGCCGTAAAGATGGGGTTATTATTATTCTCGATTCTATGGTCAGTATAAATGATGAGAATTAGGAGCAGGCAAATGAGCTATGAGAATTCACAGGTGATGGACAGTAGCCGAATTTCTGATTGGGTGTTTTGGATCAAGATGCGGCCTTCCCGAAGTTTTTGGCAGGGGGGATGATTTCCATGGCCCGTACTGGTACTACAATGAGAGTAATCTGCAGTACGGAGATTTTATGTATGGCGCACCGGATGGAGTTCCGGATGGCGTGACACTGGTTTTGATGGATAAATACTGGAATGAAGTGAATTACGAGTGGGAGGCCGGGTGATGAAAAAGCCAAATGGATTCACGCTGACTGAATTAGTGGTTGTTGGGGCAATAGTATGCGTATGCTGACGTCTGGCGGAAACAACTGGGAGACAATGGAACAATATCTGGGGGATTATTCGGATGAAATTGATTACACGTTGTAGTAATTTCTTTGAATGGAGTTTATTCGTATTTCTGATTTTTGTGCTTTTTCAGAATCCGATATTGATGTCAGGATGCGGTCATCGTGACAAATCGAGGGAAGCGGAGGTCAAGTCGAACCTGCACGACATTCAAATGGCTGTAGAGAGGTTCGCTGTCGATTCCGGCGGATTCTACCCGTACATTTTATATGGAGGCGACGAGACCGACACATTCGCGAGCATCAAAGCGCCACTAAATCCCGACACTGACCAGACATATTACTATCCGCCGGAAGATCCGGATTACAAGGGGTTCAGGGACGATGTCGATGTATTGATCCAGAACGGATACCTGTCCGCGTATCCGGAGAACCCGTTCATGGACGAAATGTCCGGCAACAGGATCCTGACCGATCCTGCGAACAATGGATTCGGTCCCCTTGAATTCATGCCCGAAGTGAATTTCAAGTCGAGGACAAATATCTGGGCGACGCCGTTTGACCGTGGAACTACGTATGTGAGGAGGCTTGTGGGTGGAGCGAATGGGAACCTGATGTGGGATGTGAGCGAGGGACAAAGACACGCGCCGTGGCCTGTCATACTTGTACCCGATCCCGACCCGCACTGGTCTGGCTATATTAATCCGGTCCTGACCGATTCGGATAAAATCAGGAAATTCTATCCAGGTGCGCAAGGCTATCAATTTCCGCTGACGCCGGGGAATTTTTATTACTACGCAATTTTCGACAAGCTCGCCTCGTATTCAATGTTTGTCTATGAGGGAGACAGTATTGATATTGACCAGCCGGTGACCGGTCATGCAATCGGTTATAACATTTGTGCATACGGGGCTCCGACATACCTGGGAGAGGATGTTTATAACCTGTGGGGCGATTTCGAGTCGGGGAGCTTCATGGCTGTGAATGAAAAAATTGAGGGAGAAAATCCATCCCCGGAAGATTTTTATATCGGACCTGACGGCAGGCCGGACGGTGTGATTCATGTGGTGACGTCGAGGGTTGAGATAGATACGCATGTAGGAGATATTTGAAATGGAAAAAATGAAACCAGCAATAAGTTACACTGAATGGATCATGTTTCCGGCGATCTTTATGATGATAGCAAACTTGGCAGCATGTAACAGTGGCTATCATGGCAGTAAAGAAGGTGAAACCAAAGCCAACTGCCACACGATTCAAATAGTTTTGGAGAGATTCATGACTGATAACAATGAGTATCCGCATTACCTGCTTGGAGGTGACATCGATGGATGGAATGGGTGGCATGAAAAATGGGATGGTTTAAATTCCATCGATATGGACAATGGACTGGTAGCGTCGAATGAAGCTGTTGTCGATCCTTTGATAGAGAATGGTTACCTTTCATCTTATCCGGGTAATCCATTTTCAGATTCCGGACGCGATATAAGGCTGAGGACAAATGTAGATGGAACCAATCGTCAAGGGGAAGGCGATCCGAGATTTGGATATAAGGGTAATACAATGGGTATGGGTCTTGATGACATAAATTTCTTCATGGGCGCGGTTCATACAGGTCCGTTTTTGTGGAGCGATATTGAAACACGAAGAACACTTGATCGGGGAGAATTCGAAAATGTCCCTGATGAATTCAAGCATGATATTATCAACGTGTATTATCATTTTGGAGGATTGAGAAGCGGGAGCCATGTAACGGATACAGTTTTTACATTCTGGCCGGGGAATTTCTTTTATAAGGCGACAGCGGATACTCTCCCATCGATACGGGATATGGTTCATGTGCCAAACACACATATTGGAGGACACTATAACCGTTATATCCTGGGTGGATATGGAGCGGAAGGGACGACAGGCACTGATGTGATCAGGCTGGAGTACGAGGACCCGGAGGGAAAAAGGCTGTCATGGAACTGTCCTCCGGATCAGGGGAAGAGGTATTGCTGGGACCTTGGCTATGAGTTGATCAGCCGCGACTTTGGATCATCGGGTGGAATTCCCGAGGTATTTGGTGGAGGATATGAGTGGGAAGGTCCGTATTATCCGTATGACAGCGATCCTGATCATCTGGGAGAATTCATATATGGCGCTCCGGACGGTGTCCCGGACGGGGTGATTATTGTCCTGACGAATGGTGTAGAGCAAGATAGATATGCGCTGTAATTTTACCGCTTAACAAGCAACTCTGAAAAATCGTGCGTGTGAGCGTAGCGCTCTTCCGGATTCTTCTGAAGGCACGCGCCGCAAATCTCGATAAGATGATCCGGTGCGTTCGGATTGAGTTCCTTGATCGGCTGCGGATCCTCTTCGCGGATCAATCTGATCAATTCAGGCTCAGCGCCGGCGTTGAACGGGAGGCGTCCGGTAAGCATCCTGTAAAGAATTACTCCCGCAGCCCATACATCGCTTGCCGGTGTGGGGTTGCCGTCGAGCTGGTCGGGGGGCATGTAGTATAGAGTACCCGCGCGGAGTGTCTTCGGGTCGATCTGGTCCTGGTAATTCGCGAAACCGAAATCGGTCAGTGTGAGTTTCCCGCTGAAATTATCGACAATGAAATTAGCGGGCTTAATGTCGCGGTGTACGATGTTCTTTTCCTTGAAATATTTCAGGACATCAAGGATCTGCGCGATCAGGAATTCCGTGTTTTTCGGAGGAAGGGGCTGGAAACCCGCGAGGTCGATTATCTCCTCTAGGTCCTTTCCTTCGAGAATTTCCATCACGAAGAAGAAGATGTTGTGAAGCCTGTTGAATTCCAGCGAGTAAACTTTAACAACACCGGGATGCTCAAGTTCCATTAGAAACTCGGCTTCCGCCATCTGTTTCTTATATGACTTGGACTGGTCTGTCGGAATTTTAAGCGCGACAAGTTTATTACGCTGACCTGAAATGCCTTCGAGGTCCTCGGCGGCATATACTGTAGCGTATGCGCCTTTCCCTAACTGATATTTGACTCCGAATTCGTTTAATTTCTGGTTCAGGTAAGTTTTTGGCTGCATCGAAACAAAGGTACTCCTAATAGGATGGATTCCCGGTCCAACCCCACAGGTAGTATATCAATTCATATCATAAGAGACAATGGGGGAAGGGCAGGAATAGCGGTCGAAAAAAATGAATCTGCAATTGACTGTCAAGTCGGAAATGTTCTCCTTAGACGCAGCAAGAGCGTCAGGCTGACGGACGGGCCGGGGATAAAAAATTTTATTCATCAGGTAGAAGTAATGAGTTTATGACTTCGTTGTAACGCTGTTTGATAAAGGCATTGTCCGGATCAAGCTGTATAGCCCGCTCGAATTCGTCGAGAGCTTTCTCAGGATCTTTCAGTGCTACATAAGTCTCCGCCAGTGAGTAATGGAAAAATGCGTTATTCGGATCATTCGCGAGTAGGTCCGTGAGTAAATCCCTGGCGAGTTCCCAGTCTTCCGAATTTATCAGGTTTCTTGCGATAATTGCTTCCGGAGTTGCAGCGCGGTCGCCCGCTGAAAATCCCGGCTGGAATTCCATGCACAATTTCGCGAACTCGATTGCGCGCTGGTAATCGCCGGCACGCTCGAAATATGTAGCGAGATTAAAGCAGGTGGACGCGTAGCGCTGGTAAACCTCGATCTCGAATGGGACAAGTCCCGCCCTGTCGACGTCGAGTAAATTACGGAACAGGTAATCTTCCTCAGGAGTGCTGGCGCGTGGATAATCCGTGAAATTGTTTTCAGTATCTTTTTCAAGTTCAAGGACAGGCCCGTCGACAACCATGTGCCAAGGTTTTTCGTGGATAATGGGATCGAACGCCGGGTCCCAGGAGGTCATGTAAGTGCGGTAATTTCCAAAATTTTCCCTCAGGAGCATTTCAAGCCTGTAAAGGCGCAATTGATCGTAAGATTTTATTTCATCGGGAATATTGGCGATATCGGGAATGATGATATCCGGATCATCGCGTGTAAGATCGTCCCAGAACCAGCTTGAACGGATACCGAGAGCGTCATAGCCGATAGCCGCTATATTTTTGTCCACACCCTCGACCCATTTCCAGTACCAGATGAGGAATATCTCGTCGCCGCCAGTCACGAGGATCGATTTATCGGGCCGGTCGGGAAGTGATGCGATAACGTCATGAGAATAAATGTACCCGGCGATGTTGTCGCTCATGTTGGAACTGGTTTTATTCTGGCTGTAAGTAACCCAGACGAATCCGACAAGGAAGATCAATCCGAAGGACATAATGAGTATTTCTCTTTCGAGATTTTTTGCGATGAGTATGTCGGTAACATGTTTTATCCCCAGTGTTACCAGGACGCCGAGGGACAGGTACCACGGGATGAAATACACTTCGAGGAAAAACATGCTTGGGCGGTCGATCTTCGCGAAATAAATGATGAATACTGCTGCCATCAGAAAGAGAGAAATCGCGGACGATATCAGGGCAGGGGAATGTTTCAGTTTTCGGAAAAGGGATACGAATCCGGCAAGGCCTAAAATGCTGGTGATGAAAACAGGAAAATACTGAATGGAGCTCCAGTAGAGATATGTGAGGAAAATGTCCCATGACGTGACGAGGTCGCCCGTGATGCCTGCTTTGATCCCACGATATTCAGCTCTTGTGAGCACATTGAAAAAGCCCTTGAGTGTGGACGGATTTCCCCAGTTCAGGACAGGATCCCGGGACGATGCGATCGGGAGATAAATATACGGGAGCAGTCCAATAATGAAGAAACCGATTGCTTCCAGAAAAATTCTGCCCTGCGGAATTTCGTGGCGTTTTTTGTTTTCAGGCACTTGCAGAGCCAGAATCAGCATGGTCAGCCAGACGGGAAAGAAAAAGACCATCTCCTGGTGATTGCATAGCGATAATCCCCAGACCAGGCTTCCCCATCTCATCAGGCGGACACGGTGAAGGCTTCCGCGACGGGCTTCGGACATTTGTAATGCCAGCAGGACGATAATTGCCGCGAGGAGAGCGTTAAGCGTGTAGACTTCGGCGATACCGGTCTGCGACCAGAATGTACGGGAGGTCATACATAACAATGCCCCGGGGAGTGCGTAATATGGATTTCTGGTCAACCTCAGGAGAATGAGATAAATTATCCAGATGGCGAATGCGCCAAGGACCGCGGAGAAAAAATTCGCCTGCCATGCTGTTGCCTGGATGAATTCCGTGTCGGGAGCGAGGAATCCAAGGGGGAGCCTGAGGAAGATTCCAAGCAGAATTGTGTAAATCGGATATCCGGGCGGGTGGGCAATTCCCCAGTTTTTCGCCGCGACGATAAATTCACCCGCGTCGCCATAGTAAATAACCGGGCAGGTGGTCGCATAATAAACGATGATCGACTGTATGAGTACCACCGCGCCGAAAATCCTGTGAATAAGAGGGGAGCCTGTCATACCCGAAAAGATCGGAACCTTGACCTTCTTTTCTTGGTTGACAGAGACCTCGGTTTTCTCGCCACCACCGGCATTTCCTTCTGAATTATTCATACAAATATGGGGGCTATTGTAGTTTCCTCAGGCGATATCCGCAATTATCCCGTGGAGGATAAAGGATTTATTGAGTATACTGTCTGAAACTTCAGGCCGTAACGCCAATGAAAAAAGATTCAGGAGAGAAAAATGTAACACTTCAGCCGACTGACAGCGAATTTTGACTCCCCCTATTTTTTCTTCTCTGATTGTGCTAGATTTTTCGGGATGCGAAAGAGTAGTCCCGAGACTTTTATCAAAGCGAACCTCACCCGAGTAGAGGCGGAACGGCT
>DASWIV010000196.1:0-8592 GCA_036397475.1 bacterium | reverse complement strand
TTCCAATCAGTGCCAATCAATCAGAGCCATACGAGTTCAATGTCGTGCTGAATGAAGGAAAGGTGATCACTGACGATCAATGCTGTAGTAGTTTTCACGAAAATATTTATTTCCCAATCAGGCAATGGGGAGAATTCTTAGATAGTCCCAAAATGGCATATTACACTGATTATGTCAATTTTATAAGTGGTTGGGGTGTATATTCCTATGAGCCGGAATGGCCGAATCACTACGGTAATACGGTACCGATGTCTATAAAATCATTTCCTGAAGGTGATCATATAGGGGTTGCCGTGGTTTACGGATTAGAAGGATGGCCAGTAAAACGCTATGACCATGCGTATGATGTTTTCGAGTTTACAATAGACTATGAATAAAAATTCCTTGGGAGGAAAACAGAGATGCTTAACAAATTTGCTGCTGGAATGTTTCTTCTATTAACCGCACTATTTTTTATTTCGTCGTGTTCTAAAGGTTCGCCTGTTGATTTGAGTGCCGAGAATCCATTTGAACGGGTTGCGATGGATTTTATGGATACCAGACAAATCTTTGGGGGGGAGGATGAGGATCCGGCGTCCGATGTTGACCTGGCCACTGTGAAATATTCTGAACATCAATTACTCAAATTAACGCCCAGGCCGATGGTGAATTTGAATTAGCCGTTCCAGCGTTGCTTCATCATAATTATGGATCCTCGTCCAGTTTGACTGTTATAGATATGAACGGTAACAATTATTGGGCAGCCTGGTCGGATAGTGTTGGTGCTGCAACACCCCAGGAAGTTCATGGGGCAATGGGATTTGTCGATATCTCATGTTTCCCAGACACCATCGGTCCATTCCTCATCGAGCGACGAGCGCTCCTCCTCGTACTCGTCCATCTCCTCATCGTCCATGTACTCGTCGAGTTTGTCCTCGGTAAGCCGGGTGCCGGCTATTAAACTTGTCCCCGAGTTTTATAGCCGATTCCAATTACTATCGATTATCGGCTTCAAAATCCAAGGATGGATTTTACAGCCGCCACCTGGTTGATGCTAAAGGTAATATGAACGCTTAAATTCACATTTTGCATTCATCATTGTTGACAAATTTGCCTCACTATGCAATAATCCCCTCGTCTTATTGAGACTGAGTCTCAATAAAATGTTTTAAGAAACTCCAACAGGATGGTTTTCTCTTATGTTTGAATCATTTCTCATAGTTTTAAGGGAAGGTATTGAAGCGGCACTTATAATTGGAATCATTCTTGTCATGCTGAGGAACACGAACCGGCATGACCTTATTCCACCGGTATACTGGGGAATCGCAATGTCAGTTGTCGCAAGTATCGTAATGGCGATAGCGCTTGAAAACCTTCCCATCAATGAGGAAGCATATGAGGGTGCGATGTATTGGGTATCAGGTATTTTTGTCGCTTCAATGATGTGGTGGATGCATCAAAAAGCCAAGACGCTCAAAAAGGATATCGAATCTCGAGTTCGGAAAACTATCGATGCAGCTGGCGATTCCGGAAATCTCCGTGAAGCGATAGGTCTTGGTGCATTCGCGTTTCTGATGGTGTTTCGTGAAGGTGCGGAAACCGTGATGTTTTTGTCGGCTATCAATTTGAAATCAAACCCAATCGGTTTTGCAATAGGATCTATAGCAGGATTTTCGCTTGCATTGGCTTTTTGCGTATTGTTCATAAAAGGGAGCATCAATATAAATCTGGGCCGATTCTTTCGTATCACAGAATGGATTCTCGGTATCCTGGTCTTTCAATTATTTGTGAGTGGCTATTATGAACTTGTTGAATCTGGTGTATTCCGCGAGATTGACTCTGTCATGCTTTTTATCAAACCTCTTCACAAGGCAAGCTCCATTGTGACCATTTTGGCAATGGCAGTAGCTGTGTTCGGATGGTATTGGGGTGAACATTCAGATAAGCCGGACAAGGAATCTCTATCGCGGGATGAATATACAGCTGCTATTCAGGAATTCAAGATCAGAAATACGGTTCGAATTGGGGCCATGGCATCCACGGCTGTAATAATTCTGGCGCTTAGCATCTACTTCATAAATTATAAATTACCTGAGATTACCGGCATGGGATGACTCAGATGTCGATGCTCTCATCCGTCTTCATCAGGGAATCTGATAATAGAAATCAATACTTGTTGATTCATTCACCATAATTCAATCCTGGAATAGCACAGGTACTTAGCACTTAAGGAGAAGAGACAAATGAAAATCAACCGACTTCCATGCATATATTTGATATTAATTATCTTACTGGTTTGTGCCTTCCCATCTCAAGCAAATGCGGATGATGTTCCCCGGGATCATTGGGCGTATAGTGCGGTCGAGTATCTTTATGAAGAAGGTCTCGCCGAGGGATTCCCGGATGGCGGATTTCATGGCGACAGCAAAATGACCAGATACGAATTCGCGATGGTCATAGCGCGGATGTACAACAACTTCATGGAAAAATTGGAGGACCAGGATTCACCGCCACCTGCGATCGAAGTTGAATCAGTACTCGCCCGCCTTATCGATGAATTTGAGCCTGAACTTGATGATCTGAGGTCACTGGTACTTGAGAATGCTCAGAAGATAGACTCCCTTGAATCAGCAATTGGAGACCAGAATGAGATGCTGGTCGATATTCAAGGCGAAATTAGTTCAATGGATAATCGGTTTCATACTTATGGAGACATCAGATTACGATTTGAAGGCAATTATCCGGAAGATGGGTTGCAGTCACATCGTCCGAGGTACAGGTTCAGATGGGGATTTTCATCAAGGATTACCGAGGAGTTAACCTTGGGAACACGATTTGCCTCCGGCGAGCCCGGTAGCATTACTTCTACAAACAGGACATACGACGATGCATTTGCGATCGATGACATCTTTTTAGATAGAGCATACATTCGCTATCAGCCGGATAGCATCCCTGGATTTTCTGTCTGGGCAGGGAAGTTCAGCCCCCCATTCCGGACATCTCCGATATCCTGGGACAGCGATGTAAATATTGAAGGACTTGCTCAACATTACAATCGTGATAATTTGAATTTTTTTCTGGCCGAACTGGTGCCTGCAGAGCAGGGTTTTTATCTGGTTGCGCAGGTTGGATACACCGATCTGTTAACCGAAGGCTTGGATGCCGCAGTAACCTATCATTTCATAAACGAAGATGCGTGGATGCACATCATGGCAGATATGATTAATGGTGATTTGAGAAATAATTTCGATTTCAGCCGGCTTGAAAGCCCAACTGATTACAGGGCATGGGAGGGATATCTCAGATATTCAAACATGGTATCAGAGGTTCCATGGGCTATTGAGTTAAGTTGTGTTACAAATCTTGAAGATTCTGCGGTTGATAACCAGTCATCGTGGGGAAGAGCGGGATTTGCTGAGTTATCAATTGGAGATTCACCTTCAATGCCGGAAGATTGGCTTTTGACAGTTGAATGGGGCAGGACCCAGGCTAATTCTGTCCTTAGCTGGCTGACAGAAGGTGATCGTGGGCATGGTGACCATGAGTGGTTCGGTGGAACATTTACTTATAGATTGTTGAGAAATACTGATGTAAAACTAACCTATGTGACACTAGACCGAATATCTAATGAAAACGACGGTTTCGATCTATTCCAGTTTAACGTCATGACCAAATTTTGAAAAATTACAGGTTTAATTTTTAGACTGATGCTACAAGATCAACCATATGCTTATGCGTATGGTTCAGATATCACAGCGCTGAAGCACCGTATACTGAGGTTTTGATTATCAGGTTTCCCAGACCCCGTCAGTCCATTCCTCATCCAGCGAGGCCCTTTCCTCTTCATACTCGTCCATTTCCTCATCATCCAGGATCTCATCGAGTTCATCGTCGCTGAGGATACGTGCCGTGCCGTCCAGTATCATTGCTTTTATGAGTGACTCGGGATCGCTGAAAGCGCCTGATTTTCCCATGTGGTCCTCGATCAACTGGTGAGCCAGGTACGCCTTTACGCTTGGATAGATCCCCTCGATACTGGCGTCGATGCCGTCCGGATCGTCCTCGAGGCCCCACGCGTCCGCGACCTGCTCCAGTACTTCACCGGCAGTACCGCGTACCATCAACTCTTCAAGGTCTTCGGATAAAGCCCCAGTCAGCTCAAGATTGTAAATCGTTTGTTCGTCGCTCATTAAATTCCCCACGTAGACGCGCGCTGCTTGGATTTAAAATAATCAGTCTGCGGGATCGGCTTCCAGGCTCTCACGGTACGATTCCTCAATATCATCAAATAATTTCATTGTCTCTCTCGCCTCGTCCTCATTGAGAATCTCGATTGCGAACCCCGCGTGGACGATCGCATAGTCGCCCACCATCGCCTCCGGCACAAGGCTTATCGACGCGTTGATAGAGATGTCGTCGAGGACACATACTGCGGTGTCGCCGTCGATAGAAACAATCTCCATTGGTACAGCCAGACACATAATTCAATACCTGTATTCAATCACCGTTCAGATTGGTCTTTTCCGGTGTACTTCCTCTCCTCGCCGATATTTTACATCATTCAGGGATAACAAGTCAGCGCAAAGTGAGAAATCGGGAAATTTACCCGGGATTAACTATCCCCTTGCTTATTAAGTTTACGTATGCTATCAACCGCGTATGAAATACGACTGTTTTCAGGATAAGGTTGCCATCATTACAGGTGGAACCCGCGGAATCGGAAGGCAGGTTGCCGAACAGCTTGCAAAGCAGGGCTGCAACCTCGCGCTGGTTTTCAAGCGGGACAAGCGATCGGCCGACGCTGCCGCGGAAGAGCTTATGAGGCATAACATTAATGTCCAGCTCATACAGGCGAATTTAGCCCACGATCACGCACCGGATACGATCGCGAATGAATTCCAGACCAAATTCGGACGCCTCGATTATCTCGTCTCAAACGCGGCGTTTGGAATAATGCGTCCCGTAGGTGAATTTACCGGAAAACGATTCGATGCGGCAATGGCTCCTAACGCGAAAGCGTATCTGCTGCTGACGCAGGAGCTGTCCCCGATCATGGTTCCCCCGGGAGATGAAGGAAAATACCGCGATGAAAACGGCGGAATCAAGGCGGAGAAACGAATAGTCGCCCTGTCGAGCCTTGGAAGCATCAGGGCGATCCCCGGTTATGTCGGAGTGGGAGCGTCGAAAGCGGCGATGGAATCGATAACCAGGTACCTGGCGTACGAGCTCGCGCCGAGGGGAATAGCTGTAAACAATGTTTCAGGCGGACTTGTCGATACCGACGCGTTGAGGGCGTTCGGTGAAAGTACCGACTGGATGGACCGCGAGATTAAGGAGACGCCGCTTCGAAGGATAGCGTACCCGAACGATATCGCCAAGGTCGTATTATTCCTGTTGAGCGACCAGGCCGCATGGATCACCGGGCAGACAATTGTCGCCGACGGCGGTTTGACACTTACGTAGATAATGCCAGTCCACGAAAAATCGGATTATCACCTCGACGGGCTTAATGTGCTGATCACAGGCGCTACCCAGGGAATCGGCGCGGGAATCTCGCTGCGCCTTTGTGAACTTGGCGCAAATGTGATGTCGGGTTACCTGGAAAATGACCAGACCGCCGGGGTCCTGACACAGCAGGCTGACGGGTTAAAGGGAAAATTATCTATTTTTAGACGCGACACGACGACGGTAAAAGGCGCTAAGGAATTTATCAGGGCGGGGATAAAGAAATTCAAAAAAGTCGATGCGCTTGTGAGTAACCTCGGTCCATTTTTATACAGGTCGATCGCCGAAACCCCGGTCAAGGAATGGGACGAGATGATCGTTTCAAATTTATCGTCCCATTTTTACCTTGCGAGAGTAATTCTTCCGCATATGAAGAAATGGAAAAAAGGGAGCCTGGTATTTATCGGGGGAGTGGGCAGCGGGGAAGTCACCGGGCATCCAATGGCGGGCGCTTATAACGCCGCGAAGGTGGGACTCGCGGAATTCATGAAGACACTTGCCGGCGAAGAAGCGAAAAATGGAATCCGCTCAAATATGGTAGCGCCGGGAATTATTGATAACGGGGAATACTCCGATGGATTCCGTGAGAGGATTGTAGGAGCAATCCCGATGGGTTATATTGGTGAGCCGGAGGATATCGCCGAAGCGGTCGCGTGGCTGCTTAGTCCGGGATCATCGTATGTAACCGGAACGGTGATCGATGTCTCGGGCGGATATCACCTTGCGAACAAGTAATTTTCGAAAGTGGTGGAGATGAAAAAATGAAAGCACTGACGATTTTACTAGCCGGATTATTTCTCGCGATGCCGGTATGGGCGACCGACCTGACGTCGGTTGAATTCGAGTCCGCCGATCCCCGCCTTGCCGATGGCTACAATGTGGCTGTCGATCAGCTGATGGATGAGCTAATGGTTGTCGGAAAAGGCGTCGATGGCTCAGAATTGTTCCGGATTATCCCGTACCCGCTGGAACTTGTGGCGCTTCAGCTTCAGGCTGAAATTCATTCGAGAAATGTCACCGACGAGATCGAGATCGAGACAATGGTATCTCAGGCGAACATGGACAAACCCGGTTCGAACTGGTTCGCGTTTTTGGTGGATGGCGAATCCGAATGGGTCAATTCCGATATCGCGATGTATTACATATGGCGTGAAGGCGGCGATCCGGAGCCTGTCGATATTACTGCTGTACATAATTTTGATAATGGCGACGGCACAGGATACGCATTATATGTCCTGTATGTCGAAGACCGCGGGAAAATGATCGACTTCATGACCGCTTATTCAATGGGCATTACGCTTACGAGGGAAATTCCGGCAACTGCTGAAACGCAAGCAGGTGTCGAAAAAATCGATCTCGACTGCTCTCACTGGAGAGAGTTCACCATATTCGACATCGATTACGAAGAATAATCGCTAAAAAATCCCTTTTTTAAATATTCGGGGGATTGTTCGGGCTATAATAATGCCCGCGACATTTCCATGGTGAACAAATCCGACAATTTCTTCATGCCGGCTATTCCGGATGGCGTTCAACCGCCATCGAATGTTCTGCCGTGGCAGCGATGGGGCAGTTACGGCGGTATTTCCAACCCGTCTTCAACTTTCAAGACGTCAGATCATCTCGTTCTTGCCGATAATCTCGACCTGTTGAAAATTCTTCCCGACTCATTCGTTGACCTCGCGTATATCGATCCGCCTTTTTCTACCGGCGTAAGGCGTGAAAGCCCGAAAGGTGATACGGGTCCAATGGGTTACGAGGATAGTTTCGAGTCGGTTGAGGAATTTGTCGAGTGGATTTCGCCACGAATAAGAGGGCTTTGGAGGATACTGAATGATAGGGGCAGCCTGGTAATTCACCTCGACCATCGCGCGGTCCATTACATTCGCGTATGGTGCGACAGGGAATTCGGGGTCTCCCACTGGGAGAATGAAATTATCTGGCACTATACGGGTGGAGGCCGTAGCAGCAAACGATTTTCAAGGAAACATGATGTGCTAATCTGGTACTCGAAGAGCCGGAGGAGAATTTTCAATATCGACGCTGTACGTGAGCCTTACTCTCCAACCAGCGGGTACGCAAAATCCGGGATCGTCAGCAAGACGGGGAAAAAATATTTGCCGCATCCCGATGGCACTCCGGTAGACGATGTCTGGGACATTCCGATAATCAATCCGCTTGCGAATGAGCGGGCGGGATACCCGACACAAAAACCGTTGAAGTTGATTGAAAGAATAGTTGAAGCGCTGTCTGAACCCGATGCGCTTGTCTGTGATATTTTTTCAGGTTCGGGGACAACCGCCCACGCGTGCAGGCTGCATGGACGTAATTTTCTTTGCTGCGACTGCAATCCCGACGCTGTCGGTGTAGCACTTGAGAGACTATATGAATCGGATCTGTATCTGAAACCCACAGCGGTTATTTCAAATGGTTTATACAGGATGAGCGTTCATGAAAATGCGGATTCGAATCGAATAGCCAGGAGAATTTTATCCGAAGGATTGCGCCGGAATGAAAATTCTCCAGTCGAATTATTTTCTCCCCTGTGGCGCAAAAATGGAAAGGCAAATCCGCCAGGGCCGCTCTCAAAAATTGATATGATCCTTCGCACCCGGGCTTAAGGTCCGGATTACTGGCGTGCCCGGGCTACTTTACCCACTCATCCTTTAAAATCGCATAGTGCGCGAAGTCGGGAAATATATCCCCATGCCTGTATTCTTCGCGATGCACACCTTCGAATTTCATACCCAATTTCTCCATCACCTTTATCGAGGACCTGTTTCCCGCTTCCGCTATCCCGACAATCCTGTTGAATCCGAGGTCCTCAAACGCGTGTCGAATTAATTCATTCGACGCTTCTGTGGCGAAGCCTTTTCCCTGGTATTCAGGCTTGACGCCGTAGCCTAAATTCACATCGAGGTCGCGGAGGATATCATTACCGGAGCCTCCCCATGTAAGCGCCCATTGGTAGGTTCCATCGAATGAATACTTGCTGAGGAAATGGTCGTTGCTGCCCTTCGAGTCATACCACACATTCCCACGCGAGCCTCCCGATTGCGAATTCGTGTAACTCTTCAAACGGTTCGCACGGTCGTACGTGAAAGTCCA
>DASWIV010000195.1:0-8116 GCA_036397475.1 bacterium | reverse complement strand
CGAAGGGTTGGGGTTCACCGGGACAGAAGAAGGCATAGCGGCACAGGCTGTATGCCTGCTGATCAAGGATGATTTCGAGGAGGCTGAGAAAGCGTCGAAGAAAAAATCCGCAGAAAAAAAACCTGTAAAGAAAAAGGAAAAAGAAGCCATGCCGGTGCTTCCTGAGATCACTCCCGGAAGCATCGATAAGTGTGTGGTTTATACCGATGGTGCCACGGATATTAACCCGGGACCGTCGGGGATCGGGCTGGTTTTTGAATATCCCGACGGGAAAGTATTCGCGAAATACGCGGAATTTATCGGGGACGGGACCAATAACCAGGCTGAGTACAAAGCGGCACTCGCTGCCGCGGAAATCTGCCTGAAATGGAAAATTAAGGAAGTGGAATTCAGGACAGACAGCGACCTGATGGCGAATCAGGTCAACGGCAGATGGAAAGTTAAAAATGAAGATCTGGCAATTCTCCTTATGAAACTCAGAGAATATTTAGGTGGGTTAAAGAAGTGGCGAATGGTGTATGTGCCGCGAGAAAAGAACACCGCGGCCGATAAGTTAAGTAAGCTGGCCTTGCAAAGTGAGCAGGGTTAAATATACTTAGATGGTTTAGGGGATTCGACAAGGCGATCGCGGTCTTCGAAAGAAGCCCGAGGAAAGTCCGAGCACCCCAGGGCAGGACGCTGGGTAATTCCCAGGCGGCGCGAGCCGATGGAAAGTGCAAAGAAACCAGACCGCTCGCTTCGGCGAGTAAGGGTGTGAAGGTGAGGTAAGAGCTCACCGGCGTACAGGTGACTGTTACGCGTCAAGTAAACCCCGTCCGGTGCAAGTCAAGAAGGGACATTCAAGGGGCTGCCCGTCCCGTCCCATGGTAGACGCACGAGGTATACGGTAACGTATGCCCCAGATGGATGATCGCCACCCGCAAGGGTACAGAACTCGGCTTATTGTCGGTTCCCCTTAAATTTGTCAATACGTATTAAATGACGGTGAAAATCATGTCGCGTCTGATTAACTACTGTATCTTCATAACTATCATCTCCATGTTCTTCCTTTCCTGCGGGGGGGTTAATTCAAACCCAACCGCTCCCAATTTCAACCAGAACAATAATGCAAATGCTCCCGGAGCAAACCAGGAAGGCGGTCCCGGTGCGAATGTACCCACCACCCCGGAAGAATTAATGGGACAGCTAAGTGCGGGGGGCGGATCTACCGGTGAAGAAATTATCCAGGGAACATTCGAGACCCTCTGGCCCATGGGACTCCAGAAACTCGAGGAAGGAGACACTCTGCTCGCCGGACAGTATTTCAAGTCGGCGTTCAGTCAGAATCCGCAGAGTGCCGATGCGGCTCTGGCGTACGCGCTTACGGATATAATGAGAGATCACAGGCGCTACGCGATTTTCATGCATCCCGGTGTGGATAAATTGTTCACTTCCACGCCATTGATCGGGATTCCCGAAGCCTTCCCAAATCCATTCCTTGCAAGTGACTCTTACATCCTCAGGCTTGCGGCGCTTGGAAACAGGACCAGGTCATTAAAACCGGGCGTTATTTATCCCATACTCGCGCAAATTGACACCAACCAGATGTTTGTCCCGGAGCTTTACGCAAATTTAATGGGACAGGCAACCCATCCCGAGCCTGGTGGAGACATGGACGGCGTGAGAGTTGAAGAAGAAGCTCCGCCTGCTGATAACCCTCTCGAGGGTGAAGATCCGGGCATGCATCAGCCACCACCACCTCCGAATGATCCCGGTCCGAGTGGCAGGTCAACCCAAATACCCAAAAACAATATTCATAAACAGGGCTCAGGAGTCCTGGGACCTGGCGGCGGCGAAGATGATGGTTCCGGTGACGGCGCCGGTGACGGCAGAGGCGACGAGCCTTTTGTGTATGAATATGGATCGGGACCGGTTGGCGGAGGTCCCGGTGGAGTTCCGGGTATCGGCCTTCCCGAACGTGAAGAGCCTGTTTCCGAGGACGAATGGGAAGAGCTTCTCAACCAGTACCGCGATTCAGCCGGACGCGACGGCGCTGACATTATCATCAGCCCGTCGTTGTACCAGAATCTCAAAACCTTCCATGGTGAAATTCAGGAACACATTAAGAACCTTGAAAGCATCAAGACCATTATCGAGGAAGAGGGATATAAGCTGGGGCTTCCCTTTAACGTGGTCGATGGCACCTTGAAGATAACATTGCAGTTTGATGTCAACGACTATCATATACTGATCGACCAGTACCGCATGATAGACAACATCCTGACCTATGTACTTTCGTATCAGACAGGACTGGCGTTCAGGTTCCCTACAGACGAGATCGTTGATAAAAATGGCGACAATATTCTCCAGCCGGATGAATACATTCCGGCAGCGCCATTCGGTACATTGAACGAGGAAGGCAAAACCACTCTTCAGAATTTGCATAATACTTTTGTTCAGACCTTGAGCAATCACTCGGTTGTTATGCAGCCATTATTTGATGACGCGCGCCTCGTGCAGGCTGGCGATATCGAGCCCAAAAAGCTCTTTTACCTCTCCTCATTCCACAGGGATTTCGTCATGATCGAAGAATGGGTAGATCATCTTCGTGATATCGCGGACACATCGTCTTCAGGACTTAATATCAAGCTTGGGGCTTCGCCACAGATGGTCGATATCCTGGTGACCTACGATGCCCTGTTCAATACGCCTGTTGAGGATATCCGGGGTCCGCTTCCGGATTACGACCCGGTCGCGGGAATAGCTGTATTTGATGTCGACGGCAACTGGAGCGCCGAGCCAACCTACAACGGATTTTTCACCGAAGGGCTCGACACTGTGGGAATTTACTACACCAAGGGGCGTATGTCGGCGGTTATCTACGACGACACAATGGCGAAAGCAAAGGACGCGACCCTGACGATCGAGTCATCGAGCGAGAAAGCTAACGATAACGGCGTGGCAATACTTCCCGACGTTACAATCAACGAAATTGTCGGAACGCACTTTACTGTTAAAAAAGCCGACGGAACAGAGCTCGGCGGCGGAATTGTCAGGTCGCTTTATGAGGTACTGCCGATGTTCGACATGACGGTAATCCAGTCCATCATCGGTGCGGCTCCCGGCGACAAAATTACCATCCAGGCGCCGGAAGACATGATCGATTCAATTGAGCATCAGATTTCATCCCCGGGAGCTGGGGACACAACCGACACGGGTATGACCCCGTCCGATTCCGATGACGGTACTGAACAGGCGGGGGACGAATCGGGTGAAGGTAGCGGCGACGAGTCCGGCTCGGGCACAGAGCCTCCGCCTGATGATAACGGCGGTGACGAAGGCGACGATTCCGGACAGGAAAATGATGAATCTGGTGCGGGAGATGACGGCAACGGCAATTCCGGTTCCGATGATTCAGGTGATAGCGTTTAACTCCTGAATTTGTATTCTGGCAGTAAAATATCAATAATTCGACCGCCGGAATTCCGGTGGTCTTTTAACGTTAAAATGGCTGTAGATTCACATTGTCATCTCACATTAAGATTCGAGAAGCATGAGATCCCTATTGTTCTTGCAAATGCCTCGAACGAGGGTGTTCGCGGTTTGCTGCTTGTAGGGTATGACCCCGGGCATTTCAATGGCGTGAAGGAGATCCTTGATACTTACGGCTCCGGCCCTGATGCATACCCGGCCCTTGCTGGAAGCATCGGGATTCATCCTCACGAAGCGGATAAATATACGGCCGACGATATACAGTATTTCAAGGAAGAACTTGAACGCCACGATATTGTCGCGATCGGTGAGACAGGGCTCGATTTTTTCCGCGATTACGCTGACTTCGACCGGCAAATAGATCTCTTCAGGGCTCAGGTCAGACTGGCGTCCGAAACCGGGTATCCGTTGATCCTTCATTCCCGTGATGCTTTCGATAAAACCGTGGAGGTACTGAAGGAATTCGATCTGCCGGAATCTCCCGGGGTTTTTCACTGCTATGGCTATGGTCCTGATGAAATAAGTACTGCGGTCGAAATGGGTTTCTGCGTATCCTTCGCGGGTAACCTGACTTACCCGAAAGCCGTTGAACTTCACCAGGCTGCGGCACGGGTTCCTGAAAAGAGCGTCCTTGTTGAAACCGACAGCCCGTTCCTGATTCCCCAGAAAGCGAAAAATCGCAAGGTAAGGCGTAATGAACCCTGCCACGTGATGGAAACCGCCGCGAAACTTGCTGAGCTTCGGGGATGGGATTTGGAGAAAACATCCTCCATTGTTACAGATAATACTTTGTCATGTTTTCCAAAACTCAAATCGCTGCAGGCATGGAATTCACTGCATTCAGCCGTGAATCCGGGGAGAAATAATTAATGGCGACCCGGTGGTTCATAGTTTTATCCTGTTGCCTCTGGGCAGCCGACCAGGTATCGAAATTTCTTGCCCGTCAACTGATGACGGCGGACGATCTCCAGCGGCTCATTGCGGGCGAGATCGGCGCGGTCAGAAATGAGATAATACCTGACTTCTTCTATCTCACGCTAAATTTCAACAAGGGAATCGCGTGGGGAATGCTTCCCCACTGGAGCGAATATTTCACATACTTCGCCATCATCATGGTACTCGTTATCCTGATGATCCTGGGAAAACTCGAGAAGGACGAGGTCTGGCTGAAGGTAGCGCTTTCTTTCCAGATGGCTGGTGCACTTGGAAACATGACCGACAGGCTGGTAATGTCCAGAGTGACCGATTTCATCGACCTCATCTTATTCCACGGAACAAAATTCCAGTACGACTGGCCTATATTTAATCTTGCGGACAGTTTCGTGGTTGTTGGCACCATTGTCCTGGTAACGGTACTCCTGTTTTCAAGGGACTCAAAACCCGAGCCTAGTTTAGCACTGAGTGCCGCCGGAGCAGGTAAAATTTCCGCGGGGCCCGGACTGGGGAATCATCCTGAAGAAGCCAGGAATGAAGCCGAGGACGAAGCCCTGATAGAGCTTCCGATCGAAGAGGATGGCTTACTCATCCCATTTGAGGATGCTGACCTTGTCAGGGAAGAAATTACAGAATCGATTGGTTCCGATGCCAGTGAAGACGCTCCTTCCGAACCCGATTCACTTGATGAACTGGACCGTCGTCCGTCAAAATAGCAGTCAAATGGCTGTCATCAACATTCGTCATCAATATATTGTATCTGAATCATCGTCCGGAGTACGCCTCGACTCATTCCTTCATTCACGAAAAATTGAGGATCTGGATTTCAATCCGTCACGGGCATTTTTTCAAATCTGGATAAAGAATGGATTCATCCTGGTAAATGGTCTCGATTGCACCGATAAATCCTACAAGGTCAAGGCGGGAGATGTAATCGAAATCAATGCCGATTACGACGCTTCAGATTATGAGCCGCCACCCGAAGCGATCGACATTCATATTGTTTATCGCGACGAACACCTTCTGGTCATTGACAAACCGCCCGGGGTATCATCCCATCCCGTCCCCGGTAATCTTTCCGGAACCGTGATAAATTTCCTGAAACACAAAAAAATATCGCTGCCCGAATCTTCCGATAAGCTGCGTCCGGGAATCGTTCACAGGCTGGATAAAAATACATCGGGACTTATGATAATAGCACTCTCTTCCAGGGCAATGTCGACTCTGGTAGAGATGATTAAGCGCCGCGATGTGAATCGAAAATATCTCGCGATCGTTTATGGGTCGCTTCCCGGAAACTCAGGAAAGGTCGACGCTGCCATCAAACGAAATGAGGTCAACCGTAGAAAAATGCAGGTAAGTTCCGATCCCGATGCGCGACACGCGGTCACCCATTATCAGGTTTTAAAAAGGTACCCGGTTTTTTCATTGGTCGCGTGCACGCTTGAGACTGGACGTACCCATCAGATACGGGTGCACCTGTCGCATATCGGATATCCGGTCGTGGGCGATCCTTTGTATGGCGGCAGGAAAGCAAATGACAGAATTATGCGTTACCTGAAAAATCTCGACAAAAAAGCTTCGGATTTCCCTGAGATTGATTCCACACTTCACAAGATTGCGAACGTCATTACGTCTGACGAAGTACATCTTCTACATGCCGCTAAATTATCTTTTCCCCATCCGGTTACTGGCAGAAAACTTGACTTCGAATCCCGTCCGCATGGAAAATTCATGGATATGATGTCTTTGCTTGAAACACTCGACCACCAGGTGGTGTCAGGTGAAATTTGATCTCGCCGCAACCGATGGAAATGCGCGCGCAGGCACGATTGAGACTTCGCGCTCGACAATCGAAACCCCTGCGTTCATGCCGTGTGCGTCAAGCGGCTCCATTCGCGGGGTTCCATGGAAAGAGATGGAAGCCATGGATTATCAACTGATCCTTATGAATTCGCTGCATTTATTCCTTCGTCCGGGAATTGATGTGGTTGAAGAATTCAAAGGCGCTCATAATTTATCGACATGGAACAGATCGATCATTACCGATTCAGGCGGCTACCAGTTTTTCTCACTTAAGGGGCTTTACAAGATCGATGAGGACGGTGTCTCATTCCAGTCGCCTTATGATGGTTCACGCCATAAATTCACTCCGGAGAGTGTTGTCGAAATCCAGACTGCAATTGGCTCCGATATCATGATGCCACTCGATGAATGCGCTCCCGGAGGTGCGGGTCGGGAGAAGTTCGAGGATGCCGGCGAACGTACACTGAGATGGCTTGAACGGGCAAAAATTCATTTTGAAAAAGTCGCCGGGGAACATCAGAATCTGTTCGGCATTGTTCAGGGTGGGACTGCTATGGACCTTCGCACAGAATATGTCGAGAGGACTTCCATGTTGGATCTCGCCGGCTATGCTGTTGGCGGGGTTTCTGTCGGGGAAGAAAGGGGAACGAGCGAAAGAGTGGTCGAGCATACAGTTCCATTAATGCCCGGAAATAAGCCACGGTATTTAATGGGAGTCGGATTGCCGCACCAGATCATCCATGGGATCGAGCATGGAATAGATATGTTCGACTGTGTCCTCCCGACACGTATGGCCCGAAACGGGACACTGTTCACGAGCCGCGGACGGGTGAACATGGCAAACTCCATTCACCGGACAAACGATTCACCTCTCGATCCGGATTGCGCCTGTGCCGCCTGCTCGCGATATCCACTTGCCTACCTGGCTCACTCGCACAGAATAGGAGACCCGGGTGTGCTTGGGCTTTTATCGATTCATAATCTCGCTTATTACAGAAAAATTGTTCGCGAAGCGAGGTCGGCTATAATTGAAGGCACCTTCCGGACATGGAAAGATAAAGTGAATGGCGGATGGGAAAGCAGCGATGAAGAATGAAATATAAATACGCGCTTTCGAGCCGGGTGATGAAAGTGCGGTAATAGATTTATGGCACAGGTGCGGCCTGGTTGTTCCATGGAACGATCCGGCAACCGACATCACAATGGGAAGGCGGATCGATTCCTGATTGATTTCCTGCAATTAAAATCCTGTCAATGTCTGATCTTAAAATAACAGAAGAAAGCGCTTTCATAGAATTCGATGTTATCGCACGCCCGAAATCATCGAACGATTCCATCTACGGCACCCATAATGGGGCGATAAGGATAGGTATCAAGTCAGCGCCGGAAAAAGGGAAGGCGAATAAATCCATTGTGAAATTCCTCTCTAAAAAATTGAAAATCCCGCAGTCCGATATCACAATCGTGGCAGGGGAGACTTCGAGAAATAAAAAAGTCAGGATAAACGGCATCTCGAAGAAAATATTTCTTGAGACGATTGGAGACGAAATCACTTGAGTCCGGAACTAAGGGTAATCGCGGGTAAATTCAAGGGACGCAAGCTGACGTCATCAGCCGGCGATTATCGACCGACCTCCGCCATCGTCAAAAAATCCCTGTTCGATATATTGAATGTCGATATCGAGGACGCGATATTTCTCGACCTGTTCGCGGGATGCGGCGCTGTCGGGATCGAGGCCATCAGCCGTGGAGCTGCGTTTGTATCTTTTGTGGAAAACGACTTTTCCAGGATTCAGATTCTCAATAAAAATCTGAAAAGCCTTGACATATCGGAGGATTTTTTCGAAATTATCCCATCGGACTTTACCGCGTCGTTGAGCAGGCTTGCGGTTCTTGGACGTAAGTA
>DASWIV010000194.1:0-3605 GCA_036397475.1 bacterium | reverse complement strand
ATGGGAATTCAGGAGATGGCGCTATCTGGATATTTGTCGCGATTATTACAAAGATGGGATCTGTTACCCGTTTTCCATAAAGAGTGTAATATGAGAAATCGGATTCAGTATTTGGATCCCACCAGAGAGCGGTTTCACCGTCGCGGGCTTCGCCCTGAAGATTCGCTGGCGCCAGAGGAGGAACTTCCTCCTCCGGATCAGGCTCTACTACCAGTCCGGGCTTCGGGACGATCGGCATCGCCGTCGGAGCTCCACCGGCATAAGAAATTCCGGTTTCCCAGCCTCCGACACCGACAGCGGACACCCCGAAATAATAAGTGTTTCCATTGAAGAGGTTGAAAATGGTGAACGCTGTAGAGTGAATCAATCCACCCTCAACTCTTGTAAAATTGGATCCGGTGCTGGATATATAAACATAGTATCCGGCTGCTCCCGGAACGGCGTTCCAGGATACATTCGCGGACTTGCTTCCAGGTGCCGCATCCACTCCGGTTGGTTTTCCACCGGGGAATGACGGGGCGGTCGGGGATTTTGTCCCGCCCCCGTTACAGGAAATTACTCCTACCAGTAGCATCGCTACTAAAAACAGGGCAGTATGGAGACGCATTTTTTCCTCCAATACATTATATGCCTGATTTTAATATCAGACTTCATCAAAAGGCTATCACATGCTACCGGAAATGGTCAATAGATTTCTTTCCGTAACATGCTGAAATAGATAATATCCCCGATTTAAGGGTTTATCAACTTTAATATCGGTTATTTAGCTCAATAAATGTACCCAATGACTCCTCAAAATCCTTTCACTCTTTGACTTAATGCAGTTCAAGGTTCTATAATCCGCAGGAATTAATGGTGAAAGAGCCTGTTATCCGGGCAGTTATTTTATGCCGCCACGATCTTTTTTAGGAGTCGTATTCAGATATTGGAAACTTCTGGCAGCGATTACGCTGCTGCCGGTTGTTGTCGCCCTGATCCTGGTTTTCTTTGTTTTTACTCCCCAGTATGAAGCTGAAGCCACTGTTATCTTCCCCCTCAGGCGCGCATCCTCTTTCATGAGACGGTCAATCTCTGAACTCGATATTCCCATATCCGGTATGGCAAGCATCTTCGATACCGAGCCAACCCTGTACAACCACATCGTCATTATGGAGAGCCGGAACATGGCGATGAGGGTCCGCCAGTACCTGATTGATAACGCTGGGTTCGATATCCTCGACACATACAGGGATATTAAAAATAAGGATGTTGATTCAGAGGATGATCGCCTTAGAAAACTGACCGAACGGATGATGAAGCGGGTAAATGTTGAAGATTCCGACCGTGGCGCGGCGAAAATTCAATTCCTTCACCATGATCCCGATATTGCGGCCCAGGTTGTCAACGCGTACATTCAAACAACCCTCGATTATCTTAATGAGATAAATCACGACACGCACCGCCAACTGGCGGAATTTCTTGCCGGCAGGAAAGAACAGGTCGATGCGGACCTCGCATCCGTTGAAACTGATATCGAAACTACCAAGGAAGAAACAGGCATTATTTCGGTCGAGGAATCCGCGCGCCAGCTGATCCAGGCGTACTCCGACATTGAAATTCTTCTCGCACAATCAGAGATCGATTACGAGGGCTCTTTATCTACGGCAAGGTCCATGGAAAATGCCGGACGCGATATGGAAGAATATTATTCATATATCGCGACGGGAAATGAAGACGGAGGATTGCCTCCTGTTCCATCGATAGATTCACTCCAGGACGCCGCGATCGCGAAACTGCGGGGTGACCTCGCCGATCTCGAATTCCAGCGGCAGCAGACAATGCTCTACACAACCCCGGATAATCCGGAGATGCTGATTATCAACCAGCAGATCGAATCCGTCAGGCGTGAGTTGTATAAGGAATTATCCGGCCATTATGACGCCGAGATCGCGTCGCTGATGGTTGAGTCCACGTCATACAATGCCATGAAGAATGTTGCGAACGATTTCCTCCACGAACTCGATTCACGCCTCGATGCCTTCCCTCCGGACGAACGCCGCCTGATCGAACTCGAGAGGGACCGCGACGTACTCGAGTCGGTGTACCTTATAGTCACCCAGGAGCTTGAACAGGCAAAGATCGCGGAGCTGCGCGACGAGACTCCGTTTACAGTCCTCGATCCCGCACTCCCCTCTGAAAAACCTGTAAAACCCCGCAGGGTAATGATCCCTGCCGCTACAATGGCAATTTCATTCTGGGTTGGAATCCTAATTATTTTCTGGGTAAACGCTGTCGACATCCGCAGGACTTCCGGAGGTTAATCCATGGCCTCCCATACCACAAGTCCCGGCGCTTTTCCTGAAACAAATAAATCCGGCGATAAGAGAATACAGATTGTTGAGATCAGCATGGTTATTGCCGGCCTGGTAATTTTCTACGCCGTTACCGATTACAAGGATATCGGCTACGCTGTCGGCCTGCTCGCAGGTATCGGCATTCTTGTGTGGTCTTTCTTTAAACCACGATGGGGACTTGTCGCGATCCTTGGCCTGCTTTTTACGGAATGTACTATCAACCTCCTGAATACTCTTGCACAGGCTGCCGAAGAAAACGACCTCTCGGGAGTGCCCATGCTGGTAAATACCCAGTGGTTCGCATTAGGTGTGCTGATTTTGTACGCGGTTTTTTACACCGCCTATGTATGCCGCGAATTTGTACTGGGAAATAAACTTAAGCCTCTAAGCACGATTGAACTGGTACTGCTTCTCCCGTTTGCCGCGGTACTCACATATTTTCCGATCAGCATGCTGTATGGTCATGAGTTTCTTCTTTACAGCATGGATATCATCCCGATGTGCATCTATGCCGGAATAGTCCCACTCATACGGGTCTTTGGTGCTGAGAAAAATTCTACGGAAATCAGGTACTGGCTCCTCGACTGGTTCCTCATCCTCAACCTGGTAATCCTGGTTCCTATCTGGGCATTTATTTTAATTTTCAGCCTGTTCAGGGACGCATTTGTAGGCATCACGGCTATCCGCTACAGCATGGGACCGTACGACTTCAACTTTTTCCTTGTCCCTATCCTCGGGATGATCCTTACCTACGATGACAATTTGAGCGCCAGAAGAAAAAAATTCTACCAGTTCAACTTTGTACTATGCATAGCGAGGGTAATCGTTTCATTGTTCCGTGGGCCGATGGCAGGTACTTTTATTGCGATAATACTTGCATCCCTGCTTGTAGATTCGCGTCGGCGTGGAAAATGGCTCAAGAGTCTGCTGACATTGTCCGCAATGGTATTTTTGATCGGTGGCGTACTCGTCGCGACCGTCCCTCCCATTCGCGCAGTGTTCAATGTTGGACTGGTAAATCGCCTTCAGCAGGCGATAAATCGTGGAGCGGGTTCGTCGAGCCTCCAGTTCAGGTACCTGGAATCGGAAAAAGCGCTGAACGACATTATGGAAGAGCCCCTGGTCGGCTACGGTCCCGGGGCGATGATCACCAAGAATTTCAAAATTGACAAAAATGCGCAGGTAGAGCTTTACCTGCATTCAGGATACATCTGGTTCTGGTATAAACTGGGTTTGCTTGGAATAATAGTGGTTATAGTATTCGTTGGAGGA
>DASWIV010000193.1:0-2617 GCA_036397475.1 bacterium | reverse complement strand
GAAAAAGCAATCGAACGTGGAGCCATGCCTGCGTCAAGGATCCTTGAGAAATACGAGATTACATCCAGGGATCTTTCGGATTCGATCGAGCTACCGGTATCGATAATCGACGACGGGCTTAACTCCGAAAATTTGCTGGCTCCGTTGGTTCTGGTCGACGGGGAGGACGCACAGGCGCTGAAGGAAGATGTTGTTGTAACCGGACGCGGTAACGCGATCCGGGCATTTAATGAAATTGACCGGAAAAATGTCCTGAGATTTTATCGCCCGAGCGGACTGAACCTCGAATACTCAGTCAGGGACCTGTTTACGGTACTTACCTCGGTGTCCGGGAATGAACGTTATCCTGTCGATGGGATAGTACTTCCCAAAGTAGAGCATCCATCCGAAATCAGGTTCGTGTGCGATATCCTTGGCGAAATCGAAGGTCTTGTCGATTTGGATGAAAATTCGATCAAGCTGGAATTCCTTGTGGAGTCCGGATGGGGGCTCGCACAGCTTCCTGAGCTTGTAATGGAATGCCTTCCCCGGCTTGCCGGAATTATCTGGGGAATTGCGGATTATTCGTCTGATGTCGGAATTCCGGAAATCGTGAACGACCATCCTGTCGCGGACTGGGCTCGCTCTTTTATCATCAATATGGCGGGAGCGTCCGGAGTCCCGGCGATTGACGCGATGACAATGAATTATCCGGTAGCGGACCTGTCGATGTCCGATTCTGATATTCGGTTTATGATCCTGTCCCGGCTTACGGAGATTTATGAGCACGCGCTGCATGGGATCAATCTTGGTATGGACGGGAAATGGGTAGGTCATCCGCTACAGTTATTTATGGTGAAGCTCGCCTATGACCAGGCTTTCGACGAGGAAGAGATCAATGCGGAGATCGAAAGAATTGAAGCTTACAATCGATCGGTTGAATCGAATGTCGGCGCGACAATGATCGACGGTGTCATGACAGACCGCGCCACCGACCGGCATACTCGATCGAAAATACGAAAAGCAATTGCTATCGGAAAGGTCGATCCCGATATTGGTCTGAACCTGAATCTGATTTCAGCAGAAGAACATATTGAATTGAAAAACTATTAGATTACTAAAAAGAGGAATAATTATGAGTATTAAATTTCAATATATCGTACAGCCTGAACTTGGCCCGGGGGTCGAGGTCGATCTGGAAAAAGTTAAATACCCGCATCATGGAAGATATCTGGACGATTATTCGGTCGGCGATGTGTATGTGCACCCGCGAGGGATAACCACAGACTCGTACATGGCAAAGCAGTACGCGCTTAATTTTCAGATGACCAATCCAATTTACCTTAACAACCAGTTCGCCCGTGCCCATGGCTATGAAACCGCACCGCTTTGCCCCGTTCATGTATTCAACATCATTATGTCGCAGGGCGTGCAAAACGATTCGGAAAAAGTCATCGCAAACCTTGGATATTACAAGGCCCAGTTTTTTCATCCGGTATATCCGGGCGATACGATCACCGCTTTTTCTAAAGTAGTGGATGTCGCCGATCGCGGCGAAGAACAGCCCGGGTTTGTCAAACTCCAGACTCTCGGACTGAATCAGGATAGGAAAAACGTGATGCAGTATGAGCGAATAATCCTGGTTCCGCACCGTGGAGACCGCCCTCCCGCTGAGCCACGTCCCGAAACAACATACCCGTTCCCGTGGTCTGAAGATATCAGTGCCGAGTTGCCTTTTAATAACGGTCCATATCCCAAACATCTGACCAGCACGTATACTTATGTCGAAAATTTCGAGCAGGGCGAGATCATTATCCACGCAAACGGGCGGACTGTCACCGATGAACATATGTCCTGGTCGTATAAGCTTGGCAATACTCATCCGCTGCACACGGATAGAATTTATTCAAACAGCCTGTCCGGACCGATGAGCGGAGAGCCAATCGTTTTCGGCGGACTGGTATTCGCATGGCTCGATGGTTTATCGAGCAGGGATGTTCTTGAAAATGTGCTGTGGGAGATGTCGTTTACGGAAGGCGTGCATACCCAGCCGACATTCTCAGGCGATACTCTATATGCAATCAGCAGGATTCTTCATGTCGGAAACAGGATGCCAAACCTGCCGTTTCCAGTCGGGCACCTGGTACAACAACTGATTGGAGTAAAGAATATTTCGGGAGCAACCGCTATAGACATGTACGGTGAAGAGTTGTTCATGAAGGAAAGCGCCAAGAAGGAAAAAGGCATGGAAAAAATACCAGAGAAGGTATTTGAGGTCGAGCGGGTATTTCTGGTCAAGCGAAAACCGTAGAACGCGCTCCCAAGGTTAATTCAATTGTCTGGTATGGTATGAATTAATCCTGACATTAACGGATTGACCCTTGCCTTAGGGTAAGTCCGGTTGTATATTAGTTTTATAGCACACTGAATTACGGCAGTGTGGCGGCATCACGGCAGGGACATTTTATCGACCTGGAGCAAATTCCGGGAGGAGTCGGTCTTGTATTAATTGAGCCGCCACGAATCCCTGTTTGATACTTACATAACACGTGCGGGAGCCTGCCTTTGCGTCCGGTCTGGTCCATAATTCTGGGGTTCATTATCCTGATGGTTCTCACCGGATGTTCCGGTGGAGGTG
>DASWIV010000192.1:0-8241 GCA_036397475.1 bacterium | reverse complement strand
CGGCGTATCGGCGGTCGCATCCGGATGTGGATCTGGAAAATCTGGGTTTGTTGGAGTAAATTCCTTGACCGCCCCTATTGGTGCGTGTTAGCATAGCGACTGGAGTGGCTTTCGGATCCGGTGAAGGCTTAAATGTGACCGGAGATTGAAAGAATATATAGTAAATTTGCCCGAATTTGAGGGTCCCCTGGACCTTTTACTCTTATATGTCCACAATAATAATGTGGACATTCGCCATCTCCCCATAGCCCCGATCTGCGAACAATATCTTAGTTTTCTGCGTGCTGCAGAGGAAATCGACCTTTCCCTGTCCAGCGAATGGCTGGCGATGGCGTCGAGGCTTATTTACATCAAAAGCTGCACGCTGCTGCCCGGGAGAATGCTCGATGAAGCTCCCGGGAACGAGAGTTTGTGGGACGATGTCGAAGATCCCAAAAACAAACTCATACTTGAATTGATGGAACGTGAGCGGCTCCTTGCTATCAGAAACGCCCTGCCTGTGCTTAGGATAAAGGAAGCAAGAAATATCGGGACCTACACCCGTCACGCCATTTCCGACGTCGAGAATACCGAAGTCACCACATATGAACTTGGCGAAGTCGGCATTTTCGATCTCCTCGATCATTATCGTTCGTCCCTGCTACGCTCCCAGACGCGCGAACCGATGGAGATCAATATGAAATTCAGGAAGTTGTCGGAAATTATCCGGGAACTCCTTTCCCGGTTTCTGCCTAAGGGCGTAACAAGATTTTTCAGGAAGCTTCTTCCGGAAAGGTTTACCGTCAACGAATGTGTCATGACATTTCTCGCGATTCTTGAACTTGCCCGCACTGACCGTGTCAAACTGTACCAGAGCGACCCGAACAGCGAACTGCAGGTTGAGAGAATAAGGTAAAATATTCAGAATTATGGAAATATTAATGAAAATTAATGCGATTTTATTGATAAGAGAGGTGGCAGTATAGTGGACGAAATGCGTCCTCACAGAAGCGTAAAGGACCTGGTCGAGAACATACTTTTTCTCACCGGGGAACCTGTCTCATTAAAGCGATTCAAGGAGTCTCTCCCGTATGACGAGGAAGAGATATCCGCGGCACTGGACTCGCTTCAGGCTGAGTACCAGGAACGTGGCTTGAAGCTGAGGTTCGTAAACGGCTGCTGGGAGATGACCAGCGACCCGTCACTATCTGTCGAAGTCGAAAATTTCTTCAACATCCAGCGCACGAAGCGATTGAGTAAAGCCGCGCTGGAAACTCTGGCTGTTATCGCGTATAACCAGCCGATAACGCGTCCGGAAATCGACACCATTCGCGGCGTTCAGACTTCCGGAACAATCTACAAATTACAGGAAAGCAACCTCATCAAGGTTGTAGGACAGAAAAATTCACTCGGAAATCCGTACCTGTACGGAACCACGGACGAATTCTTAAGGCATTTCGGGCTCGGAAATATTGAAGAGCTGCCACCTCTCGAATTTGAACGTGAAGGACTCAGGAAGCCTGTACTCGACCAGGGGGAAGACGAGCAACAGTCGGCTGATGAGCCCAGGATCACAACTGTAGATTTTGGTTTGAACGATGAAACCACAGAAATTACCGACCATGCCCAGAAGAAAGGCGCTTAAAGCACTCGCATCTCTATTTTCGGTAGGTTTCCTGGCAATCCTGTTTTCGCTGCCCGCTGTGACAGGACCGCCGGCACCCCTGCTCGATTGCCCGTCCTACGTCCTTATGGACCCGGACACCGGGCGTGTCATCTACGGACGCCATATCGAAACGACCAGGGCTCCTGCAAGCACCACGAAAATTATGACCGCGCTGCTCGCCGTCGAAAATGCGGATCTCGACAGTATCGTGACCGTCACATCGCGAGCAACATGGGAATCCGGGAGCAGGCTCGGCCTTGAAGCAGGCGAACAGGTCCCGCTTGGCGACCTTTGCTACGCCATGATGGTAAGGAGCGGCAACGACGCGGCTGTCGCGGTCGGCGAATATATTGACGGAAATGTGGACAAATTTATTGAGCGGATGAATCGCAGGGCTGCTGAGCTTGGGATGAATGACACTCATTTTTCGAATCCCAATGGCTTGCCCGATGATACCCATGTCTCGACCGCGTTCGATCTCGCCCTGCTTGCCAGGGAAGCGATGAAACACGACGAGATTCGCCAGTGGGTGAAAGCGACCAAGGTCGACTTTCCCGTCTTTGGAAACAGGACCGATGTAAAATTCGAATCGACAAATCACCTGCTTGAGCAATTCCCGCTCGCGAATGGAATAAAAACCGGATACACAAACGCTGCGGGGTTCTGCCTCGTTTCAAGTGCCACGTACAGGGATAAAACTCTCATCGCGGTCGTCCTTGGCTGCGAGAGAGACCGCCAGTGGCCACAGACAATCGACCTGTTCGACTATGGATTTTCCCTTTACGATTCCGATTATGCATCGTACAGGGAAGTGTACGACCGGGGGGCATTGTACTGACACATCCCGAACAGGAAACGGATCCGGCATCCATCCAGCAAATTTGAACAAATAAGTCTTCCCGGAGTCCGAACAATGGCACCAGGCAAGGTCCCAGGCGTTTGCCGTTGGAAAATGATATACATTACTGACTGAAATGCGACCATGGTATAAAAAATCAGCCAGGACGGACGACTACATGCAGCCGATGGTCATCACTCCATTTTCAAAAATGTGGGGCTACGGGGCTCCGGTGGTTTTCTGGTTTGCCATTGCAAACGTCGCTATCTGGCTGATCATGATTATTACTGACGGACTTGGTTGGTTCCCGATTTCGCCCGAGGTGGATTACTATACTCACCATTCGGAAGTAGTTCCTGTCACATGGTACACGTTGTTTGCCATGACCCCCGAACTTGTCATGAAGGGGCGAGTCTGGCAGTTAATCACATCGATGTTCCTCCACGACAGCCAGAATATGTTGCATCTCGTTTTTAACATGTTTTTGCTGTGGATGTTCGGCCCGAGAGTTGAGCGGACATTCGGATCCAGGACGTTCTTGTTGTTTTACCTCGCAGCTGGACTTGGCGGAGGGCTGTTGTCACTTGCGATGCGCCTCCTTGTGCATGATTCCATGATACCGTCGCTGGGCGCGTCCGGAGCGGTTTTCGGTGTGCTTGTCGGCTATGCATTCCTGTACGGAAATGAGATAGCGTATTTATTTTTCGTGGTCCCTGTCCGGGTATGGAAAGCAGTCGTTGGATTTATTGTAGTCGAGACCTTGTTTGTCCTGTTCAGGCTGGTAGATAATGTCGACCACTGGGGACATCTTGGCGGCGCATTTGTGGCGGCTGTCTGGATGCTTACAATGATCCGGTCGCACGGCCATAAAACCTCTCATGGATGGCATTCGGCTGAACAGAAGGTATTCGGTCGAACTTCCGGCAAAAAGGGGTTCAGAATAGTGTTCAGGCGACCGGACAAACCGGATTTTGAGCACCCCGAGGGAACGGATAATGATCCTCCTCCCGAATGGTTTAAAATGTAGCCCATGAATGAAACCGGGGAAAAAAATCACCATCCACTGGAACTGATTTTTGTCGGCGGAATATTTCTGCTGTTCACGGTTCTGTTCATCCTGTCCCTGTTTAAAATATTTGGAATTCCATACGGGATCGATTTCGGCGAAGGCTTCCTTGCAAATATGTCGTACCAGCTGGTGAGTGGCGCTAACCCGTACCATTCACTCGACAATCCCCCATGGATCGTCTCGTCATACCCTCCCCTCTATCCGCTTTTGAACGGGCTTTTAATGTTATTCACAGGCCCGAGCCTTTTACCCGGACGCCTCATCGCGGCAGCATCGCTGATCGGGATCGCAACAATATTAATCCTGATGCTCAAACACCTGAAGATCACCGACCTGGTGGCATTTCTGGCTGTAGCGCTGTTGCTTGTTTTTCCATGGCCGTTCAGGTGGGCACAGGTGGTCAGGGTCGATACACTCGGAATTTTTTTTGCAGTATCAGGACTTTATGTCTGGCTGAAAGGCGAAAGGAAGTATGGTGGCGTCGCGACAGCAATCCTCTTCACCCTTGCTGTCCTGACAAAACATTCATTCCTTGCGGCACCAGCTTCGGTTTTCGTTTATTCACTACTGACTAAAGATCCAAGAATCAGAAAATTTATTATTACATTTTTAATTACGGCTGTTGGCGGATACTTCATAATAAATATCCTGACCGGCGGCGGATTGTTCCTCCACCTGTTTACCTATACCGCCAACAGGTTTTTCTCTGAGCGCCTGACCTCGGGTGTCGGAGATTATTTCGCATCGACATGGATCATCCATCTGATAGCCTTAACCGCATTTTTATCGAAATCCCCACTCAGTGGAAACAGGTCGTCGTTCGGATGGTATTACCTTCTTGCACATGGAACATTATTGTCCTATGGATTCGAAGGATCGGACACCAATTACCTCATCGAGCCACTTGTATCGACCCTGATTTTGTCCGCATTTACAATTGACTCGGTCATCGAAAGAAATTCAGAAAGCGCCGCTGTCAATATTTTTCCCGTTTCACTAAAAGCTGTTATTTACACCTTACTGATCATTACAATTATTAACGTGAGATTCTTTTCCCCGAACGATTTCAGGCTGCACAGGATGGATCCGGAAAAATTACAGGACGGTATGGAACTTCTGCAGCTGGTGGGCGCTTCACCTGGACTGGTGTTATCAGAGGATGCGAGTTTTCCGTTCATCGAAGGAAAACCGGTCGTGTTCCAGCCGTACATCATGAGCCTGTTAAGCAGAACCGGGAAATGGGACCAGGAGCCGTTCCTGAAGACGATCCGCGACCAGGAATACGGGCTTGTGATATTGCGGGTCGACCTGAACGACCCCTACCACACCGACACCGAGTCGCCTGCGTACGAAATGGCGGGTTTCAATCGATGGACTGATGAAATGGAACAGGCGATTCTCGATAATTATGAGCTCGCGTTATTTTTCGACGTGGGGGCAGGAAATTACTGGTACATCTACGCTCCGCCCGAAGCAATTCACGAAGGACAGGCGCACGGAGAACATGACCACGTTGAATAAGTTACAGCCTGCGGAATTTCACTTCCAATAAATATCTCTAACCTTCTTCATTTTCGGTCTCGGTCTCGGCGGTTTCCCGATTTTCCCTCGTCCGCTCCTCGACATCTACCATTACAGTTGTCTGAACTTCACCAAGAGCTTCAAACACCTTGGTGGTGAAGAACAGGAATCCTTCATTACTTAAAAGGTGATTTTTTTCTTCCCTGAATATTTCCAGGCTGCCAGTCAGGTACGCCATGTCGAATTCACCTATATAACGGGCGAAGTCGCATTTTAAATTCTGATTATCCTGTTCAGCGTAGACATTCCCGGTAGCTTCGACTATCTCGTCGTCCATCCAGACCTGGAAATAGTCGCATTGTCCGTTAGCCCATTTCCTTATCTGCTCAACCGATTCCTCCGACTCGTCTTCCTCCCTGACAACATCGTAAACGAATAGCCAGTCTCCATTTTCCTGCCTGAAAAATACCGACCCGTCCATAATGATCTCATTTTTATGCACATCGCTCTGATCGGGCGGCGCTGTGACTTCCTCGAGATGTTCGCCAAGTTCAGCTAACTGCCCGACCGCTCCTCCGGGTTCATCGGTTTCACCCTCGGGAAAATCAAATGAGAAATCCGTGCCGACAGGGGGGACGCTCAAATCCGGATGCACGGACTGTGGAAGCTCGGGCACCCATGTCGATGGCTGCCACGGAATGTATGCTTCAGGAAAATCAGCAACCAGCTTCAACTCACCAAATCCGGGCGGACGGGTAAAAAGTGGTCCGGGCTCCGGGACAACCGGTTCAAGTAAGTTGTTCGGGTCCTCGTTGTCTTCTTTATCTTCTTCCGTGTACCAGAGAGAAAATGTTTCACATTCGGCGTGTTTATCTTCCTGGTAGAAATAAACTATTTCACCCGGGAACGACCGCAGTTCGAGAAAACCATCTTCACCGAACATCTCTGCTTCATCGCAGGTAATTGTTGTTGGCACACTCATGAGTGCCCTGGTCAGCCTGTCGTTTCTGTTTGGCGGATCTTCTTCCGGTTCTATAATTTTATACTGGTACAGCCAGTCCCCATTGGCCTGCCAGAATTCGACAAATCCCGAAAAATGAGAGTAATCAATTTCGTTCTCGCCGTGGAATTCGGTGCTCTGTGCATACTTGTCGTCCTGCTCGAACCTGACTCCCTTATGCGCGTCGAAAATATCGTCGTGGTAATAAAATTCAGCGTCGGTGAACGTGATCGTGGTATCCTGCTGCTTCAGCGCGTATTCAACCCTCTCGCGCTTTGATGAATCCGGACCAGGTTCCACAGCCTTGTCATCGGCGTACACCACCATCGTAGACTGTCCCTTGATAAAAATGACCTTTTCGTCATCGGCATCGTGAATTTCAAATTCGTCGCATTCTAGAGTGTAATCCGCGTCATCGACAAACGTACGGCCCTCGCCGAAAAATTTGTACACCTGGTTGGTTTCATCGAGTATGGCTTCGTCGCACGAAATTATTGTGGTGTCGTAGATCACCATTACATGGCCACGGAGTTCCGTCATTCCGGCACTCTTCTGGTAATAGATCCAGTCCGCCGCGACATCGGTAAACTCCACCCCGTCATCGTCAAGATCCGGAAGCGGACCCAGCCTGGTTATATCGGGAACAGGTGCTTCTCCTACGATCCGCGTGTAAAATTCATCGCGCTCGCGAACTGAAAATATAGGTGAAAGCGGCTCCTCTTCCTGTGCCGTGGATAATTCAGGTTTCTCCAATAACTCGATGTCTGGAAGGAGAAATTCCGATTCTTCAGGCTCAGGAGGTATTTCTTCGGCAGGCTGAACACCCTCATATGGAGCTTCTCCAGGTTCAGGCAAGAGATAAAACGGCTCGAAATCTTCCACGGACAGATCGAACGGTTCCTCTTCGGTTCCGCTCAGCTGGATCGAGATTTCGCCATCGCCGCCGGACAGGTCGCCAAACGGGATCGATGGATCTTCATTTTCAGCGTACGAGACATCAACTGTAGGTATAAGAAACAGAAAAATTGTAACTGTGATAGAGACGACTATTACCATCCATTCCGGAGTTGGAATGGACGTCAAATCGACCTTCGATTGTCCTGCTGGATTGTCTGACCTCGACCGTTTCATTCTTTGTATTTCTTCTCGGATCCTGTTCAGCCTTGGCCGGACTTTGTTTCCTCATCCCCTCCGGCAGGTTCGTCGGCGGGAGGATTCTCCCCCGCTTGATCCTCTATCCCAAACAGGGTCAATGGATTTTCAGGAGCATCGGGTGCAGCCATAACAGTGTTCGGTTCTTCCGTTACCGAATCTTCCTCCTTGACGACCGAGGTTCCCGGATCGGTTACCTGCTCAGGCTCTATATTCGGCACGGCTGGCACAAATGGAATTGTTGCAGGAGGAGGTCTCGGTGGAATTTCCCGCCCCAGTTGATCCAGCAGTTCTATCGGTGGAGGCGACGGAGGATTTTCAGCCTCTTCAGTCCAGTCACCGAGACCGAGTGCAGTACGTGTCTGAAGGAGCCGGGTTCTTGCGTCATCGTCAGGTCCACGCTCGTCTTCATCTTTTTTGAATTCATCGAGATTGTCGCGGTATTCATCCGGAACAATATTCCTTGCGATCGCAGCGCCTTCGGCAATATATTCATCGTATTTCGTGTCCATGGTCAGAAGCGCACATGACAAAAGTTCCCCGTCTTCACTTGAATAATCGACATTACCAGCCATGACAAGTATCTCGGTCTCTTCCTCATACTGCCCGCGGTCCGCGAATACTGTCTGCTTTTCCTGCCTGAACACGACATTTCCGATTGCCCAGGTTACATTGTTCGAGTACGAAAGCAGCGCGTCGCTGGTCATCGTACTTGGATTCTGGACATCTTCCCTCGCCCGGTCATCGTCTATATCTTCAAGTGCTCCTGACTCTCTCCACCAGTTTCCGGAAAACTGATGTGTTATGACATTCCCCCAGGCCTGCATCATGTCCGAATCTTCGTAATAAACGATATTGTCTGCTTCGGTGTCCTTCTGGTCCTGCAGGGCAAGCACCCGCCCGTATCCCTCTGTTACATTGTCGCGCCAGTTATGCCTCAGGTAATTGCTGATCATCTGAGTTGGTGATTTTTGGATGTGCCGTGCTGCCCTGCCTTCCGGTGGCTCGCGGTCCTT
>DASWIV010000191.1:0-7519 GCA_036397475.1 bacterium | reverse complement strand
CCAGTGGTATGTCAAAATCCCACCGTCGTCCGATGCTGTTACTGTATACAACTCGACCGCGTCATCCTGTGGTATCTGATTCCCGTCTACGCCGCTTTCAATAACCGGCGGGTCGTTTATAGCTTCCGTAATATCGATATCAAATTTGTTGTACAGCGAATCGGGGGAAGTATCGTCGTTCGCTTCAACCCATATTTCGTAGGTTCCAATTGGAGCTCCGCCATCGTTCATGATGGTAGCGTGCCAGAAAGTGGGATCTCCGCCGTCGGGTGTCATCGGTACATCGGTACCGGTTACAGGATTCGATAGGAGTGTCACAGATTCGGCGGTTACATCCTGCCAGTCAAGAACCTGTATGGTTACATCGATCGACCCGCCATCCGTTTCGATCTTGCCTGTTGTCTCAATACTGACGATGTCGTACGGTTCCTCGGCATTGCCGGGGTAAGAAGCTGTCACCATGTATGAGACGTTGAATCCTGCCGGGAAATAAATTTCGTAAACTTCAGTTTTTGTATGGTCTTCAGGGGGCGAGTTGACCCCATAGAATTTTCTATTCTCCTCGCCTTTGGCATAGGCCCTGAACGGGTTCGCGACTTTCGGATCATTGGGATCAAATATTTTCGTGTAATCGTCGGGGTTCAGCAACCTGATCTCCCCGAGATTAAAAAGTATTCCCCTGACATCGTATCCGTCAAGGGCAAAAGGATTCTGGATCTGAGCAGCCACAGTCAGCACCTTGGTTGTCGTGTTCCAGTCCAGGATCTGAAGTTTAATATTGTTAGGAAATAACCATGGTGTGATATTGTAATGCTGTTCAAGGTTACGGTTCAGCACCACGGTCATTTCATCCGATACCCCGTCCCAACTCAGATCGTACACCCCCCATACCTGCTGGCTTCCGCCGGTCGCGCGGATTTCAGAAAGGCCAGGTGATGTGGGAGCGGATGAGTTGGAGCATGCGACGGCGAATAATAGAATAATAGCAGTCGCTGCAGAAATTATTACGGATCTCATTGTCAGCCTCCGGTGGCTCATGTTTTATGCATACCCCTGTTATGCAGGGATTGGTTCCAATAATAGTAAATTTATCCCGCGAATTTAAGCAGGACATTGTCTATGTGCCAGCCGAAATGCGGCGGGTCGCAATTGTCTATGTTGTCGTATGTATCCAGTACAAACTCGATCTCAACCGTGGTTCCATTATATCCTGTTCCGAGATTGAATTCAGTCGACGTCATGTCGTAATGCGAAGTCCAGCAATTCATTTCATCGAACGTCCAGGGATAAAAATTGTCTTCGTAAAGAGCTCCCCCGGTAGGGAATATCTGCTGCCCGTTAATTCTTACAAAACACATATCCCACGCGAAATGCCCGAATTCTTCGGGTATATCGACTTCCATTTCAAAATCGAAGGTCAGGAGGGCATCCTGTGTTGAATCGGGGATGTCGATTGTCGGAGTTGAAACGTAGCTGACGTTCGTATTCTCGTCGCCGCTGCCATCATTTTCTTCGTAACAGCTCGTTCCGCCCGCCGCGTCCATAATGCCGTTAATTTCTCCCCACCAGGTTCCGCCATGTGTAACCCAGATATGATCGAGTGTTTCGAAATCGTCGAAAAATATCCAGTCTGTCGGAGGTTCATCGCCCTCGACATCGAACTGAACAAGCTTATATGTCGCCAGTTCCTCTCCCGGAAGCCTGCCGTCATAATCAGGTGCATCGGTTGCTACAGCCGCTACAAGGCAATCGAAGGTTCCGGCTTTATCAATTGAAAAATTCTGTACATCGAGATTGAATGAATAGACTGAACCGTTCTGCCCGGCGAATGTCATCTGCTGGCGGGGAAACGCGTCCGGTGCTTCGAGATACACGTCTACCTGGTCCGCATTTTCGAAATCTCTTACATCGACATCGTATATAAGTTCACCTGAAAGACTTCCTCCAAAATATGTGAGGGTATTTGAAGATTCGATTACATCAACGCGCCATGGTTCTGACGCTACTGTTCCTGCAGGGAAATCCTGCGGACCGGTCGGAGGATTAACCAGGGGCATATCGTGGCTTGCGACAACGGCATACTGGTATGTCCATGTAGGCTGAATACCAAAATTCATGCTGAAGTGCCTGGAATTTGTCGTCCCCGCTGAAAACATCGCGAGATTATTTTCATCAAGATCGAGATTGTCGTCGGTATCGGTAAGCCCGTCCGCGAAGAGCTTGTATGGATTTACGGTGCTAGAATACTGTGCACCATTCGGGTCTCCGAGATGTCCTGGCCAGTAATTCAGGATTGTATTGTCATACGGAAATTCCTTCGGATTCATCCACCGCGTCATTCCGTCCTGGTTAGTAAGTCGCAACTGGCTCGGAGAAGAAACGATGATATTTTCATTCGCGAATCCGCCCATGCTTCCGTCGGTGATAACGACTCCCCTGACAGTGAATCCGGCGAATTCAGGGAAGCTTGCAAATGGATGTGTAATATGCACGTCAACGTCGAGATAGGGTTTATTTACCTGGAGGTTAGATACGCTGATTTTAGGGCCGATTCCCGGGTCCTGCAAAAATTTCACAACATTAACTTCTGTTTCCGCTGTCCTGAGGGGTATGAATTCCATGGAAGGAACGTCCGGATCGACGATCACGTTGTACAAACCCCATACATATGTGCCGGAAGTCACATTCTGTGACGCTTGAATCTCCGGAGTAATCGGCTGGTTAAAATTTTCAGTTGGTGAAGAGCAGGAAACAAACACCCCGATTAAAATTATCGTGACAGGCAGATACCAAAGTCTCATGCATAATCTCCCGGATGTAAAATTAGAATCTCGCTGAACAACCATTATGTAAAATTTCGGATGAATAATCAATGCTTATGATTCAGAACGCTAAAATTATTTTTGCCGGGAATGCCACTATTTAACATAGGTTCAACGTTTATTGGTATACATGCCCACTAATAAAAAATTCTAAAATTGCATTCGATTTTATAGATATTTATCACCAATCGTGCTTTAATTCACCAGTTGTGCTGGCAGTTAATTATTCAGCTTTTTTATTAGAAAATTAGCTGAAAAAATGCTTGCTAACGCATTCAGGTTTATGTATTATCGTGAATTCTTGTGAAATAAGTAACATGCTTTCAGGTGCTGGTTAACGATTTACGTGAAGGAAGGACATTCTTAACTATCCTAAGTAATTAACCGAGGCGTATGGTCCCCATAGGTCCAGCCCCGGCTTTTTCCATAAACAACAGCGTTAGGAAATTAAAGGAGAAAGAAATGACTGTTTTCGTTGACACCCTCATGGAGAAAGTCAAAGCGAAAAACCCGGCGCAGCCGGAATTCCATCAGGCGGTGCATGAAGTGGTTGAATCGCTGGAGCCTGTCTTCGCACGGCATCCGGAATACGCCGAGGCAAATCTGCTGGAAAGAATTATCGAGCCCGAAAGAGTTCTCATATTCAGGATTCCCTGGGTTGACGATGAAGGCAAGGTCCATGTCAACCGTGGATTCCGCGTCGAGTTCAACTCGGCCATCGGACCGTACAAGGGCGGACTTCGATTCCACCCGACCGTAAACCTCGGAATCCTCAAGTTCCTGGGATTCGAACAGGTCTTCAAGAACGCACTTACCACTCTCCCGATGGGTGGAGGCAAGGGTGGATCGGACTTCGATCCCAAGGGCAAGTCAGACAATGAAGTCATGAGGTTCTGCCAGAGCTTCATGAGTGAACTCTTCCGCCATATCGGCCCGAACACCGACGTACCGGCTGGCGATATCGGAGTAGGCGGACGCGAGATCGGTTTCATGTTCGGACAGTACAAGAAACTCAGAAACGAATTTACCGGCGTCTTCACCGGCAAAGGCCTCTCCTGGGGTGGTTCATTGATCCGACCCGAAGCTACCGGTTACGGTGCAGTATACTTCGCCCGCGAAATGCTGAAAACCAAGGGCGAAGGATTCGAAGGCAAGACAGCTGTCGTATCAGGATCAGGTAATGTCGCCCAGTACACAACCGAGAAGATCACCGAACTTGGCGGAAAAGTTGTCTCACTTTCCGACTCGACCGGATGCATCCACGATCCCGCTGGAATCGACAAGGAAAAACTCGAATTTGTCATCGACCTCAAAAACGTACGTCGCGGACGAATTAAGGAATACGCCGACAAGTACAAGTGCGAGTACCACGATGGCATCCGTCCGTGGGGAATCAAGTGCGACGTAGCATTCCCGAGTGCGACTCAGAACGAGATCGAAGCCGAGGACGCAAGAGCGCTTGTGGATAACGGATGCATGTGCGTCTCCGAAGGCGCGAACATGCCATCCACTCCTGATGCTGTAGATATCTTCCAGAAGAGCAGCGTCCTGTTCGGACCAGGTAAAGCCGCGAACGCCGGTGGTGTAGCGGTCAGCGGACTCGAGATGAGCCAGAATTCGATCAGGCTCCAGTGGACGAGGGAAGAAGTCGACTCGAGGCTCGACGATATCATGGTCGCGATCCACGAGCAGGCAATAAATGCTTCTGAAGAGTACGACCACAAGGGTAATTATGTGTACGGCGCGAATATCGCTGGCTTCAAGAAGGTAGCCGACGCGATGCTCGCCCAGGGCGTTGTCTAGATTTAACTGAATCGAAATTAACGACTCCCCGGAATCGGGGAGTTTTTTTATTCGGTGGATATGCTGCGCTTATATCTTAAATGGGGTATTTGATCCGGCGTTTGACGTACTCGCTGAAGACGTGGCGGGTGATTTTCCAGAGCCATGGCTCTATGTTCTCATCGACAAGGTGAATTCTACGGCAGGCACGGACAGCGGTTTCATGGAATAGGTCGGGGATGTCGTCAAGTGGGCAGCCTTTGGAGTAGAGGAAGCTTGAAATACGTGGCTCCATCTCGACCCATAGAGCTTCAAACCTATTTTTATCCTTGTTCCTCATTTCCATAATGTAGCCCCGGCATTTCCCTTGCCGGGACTTGTGGAATCAATACCTAGCCCGGAATTTCATTTTCCGGGCGTAATGATTAATGTATAACCCGGCAAGGGAGTGTACAGACCGGGGAGATGCCGGGCTACGAGACTGGGCGGACGCGCTCCGGCGTTTAGAAATTTGGGGGTCGGGGTCAAGATGCGTGATGGGGATGCCGGCGTGGACGCCAGCGCTCCGGGGTTTGGAACGTGTAACGGAGTTTCGCGGTCCCAGTCAAGTGCAAATTTGGAGTTTCTTATCAGGTCTGGTAGATCTTTTTTGTTGAGTGGAGGAGGGTATGCTCGATCTCCCTGATGTTCACCTTGCGGCGCCCTTCCATATCCGTAAGGTGCTCCCCGTCGAGGTACAATCGCGGTGTGGTGGCGAGATATTTCATCGCGAGCCAGTGGGTAGGTGCGAGGTAGCGGTCCGGTTCAAGATCGATAATCGATTTGCGGACCCTCGGGAGGTATCTTGAATTCATTGATGGAAAAAGGTGGTGCTCGACATGATGGCTAAAGTTGAAGTGAATTATATCGAGTACTTTGAATGTGCTGACACTCATGGTGTTATCGAGGATGTCGACACGTTCCTCCGATAGAGAGCGCAACTGGTGATTGGTCGCGATGTAGCTCATCGCTATTGCATTCGAGATCATCATGGGAATGATGATCATGAATATGGAGTTTACGAATCCTACAGCGATGCCAAGCGCGATCCAGAATCCAAGCATGATGAACATTTCGGTAAATGCCACGGTGCGGTTAAGCCTGTTGAAGAGGGGATGCTTGCTGCGATGCCACAATATCGCCTGGCCGTGGAGTGTAAAGAAAGTAGGGAGGTAAAAAATACACAGCCAGTGGCGGGTTCCGGGAAAAAGCCTCTGGATGGTTCTCATGATCAAGATATTCTCGAACTTATGGAGGAACCCAGGGATGTCTGGATCGGCGTCGTCGATATTGGTGTTACCGTGGTGAACCCCGTTATGCCAGACGAACCAAAGGGTCGGGGACAGGAAGAAAATCAGGAAAGTCAGGTACAGCGAGAAGTGCTGGATTGTCTTTGATTTGACTACCGCCCCGTGGCCGATCTCGTGGCCGAAAAGGGCAAAGCTTGAGTAGATCAGTCCGAGGACAATTGATGCGGGGATCATCAGGAGCCAGGATTCAAGGTTGATAATCAGGATGGACATGCCGATGATAGACAGGACAAACGGGATTAGGAGGAGGATTTTCCACTCAAGGCGTTTGTGTGCCGATTTAGGGATTGATTCGCGGATTTTCCTTTTTAGTTCGGAATCAGTGAGTTTTATTTGGTTATTCCTGACTATGGTATCGTGCATTAAAACGGAACTCCGGATAAATAATCGCATGTTTAATCAATTGATCGATCGGTCAAAATGAGCCTGGGAGATTAATATTTTTGATTCAGGAAAAACTCAACTGAAAAATATGAGTAATGCCAATAATCTTGCACCATGCGGTCATTTTGGTGAACTTCCCGCGGGAATCGGTAATTCCCGGAGGAAAGCGGGTAAAACCTACCAGATATCTGTTTGCTTATCAAGCTGGTAGGAGATTTTAAGCGGCAAAAAAAAAGCTCCCCGGGGAGGGGAGCTTCCGTTTTCTGATCTGAAATATAAGTGCAAATTACTGGTTTTTTCAGATCAGTTAGCCATCGCCTGCTGCGCCCGACTCCGTAGAATCTTCCGAATCGTCGGCTGATCCGGTGTCGTCGGCAGGCTCTCCGTCCATTCCGGCGTTGTCATCTGTTGCGGGAGTGTCATCAGTAGCCGCAGTATCGCTGGATTGGTTGTCCCGATTCTGAAGCCCCTGGTTGACCTTGTCCATATTTATCCCGTCTGACCGCTTTGCGGGGACGCAAGCGAACGAGGTTAGCAACAGTGACAGTATCAGCCCGGTTATAAGCAGTGTTCTCATGGTATCCTGCCTCCTTCACTTTTGATTGGCCTTTCCGGCCAGAAAAGCACGAGAGTGTACCTGCTCAGGATAATATAATAGCATAAAGTGTGTAATTGGTAAAGTATTCAATATTAATAAATTATTAATGCAGGTAAAATTTTGTGCCTCCCATGCACTGACAACCATGTTCGCCATGCGAGACGGGGATAAAATTTGATATCGGGGTGGCTTACTATGTTTGTCAATGCTACCCGGGCTGGTTATAGATGTCTCCATTCCCATCGATTAAAATTGGCTGCCTATGTCTGAACGACCAAATAAGCTGACAGTTCTGTTTCTCAGGGAGACAAGGGAGGAGTTGAGAGAGTATCTGGGGAAGGGTCTTAGCGGCTTCAGCTCGGTCAATCTTATATTTCCCGATGATACCAGCGAGGAAAATCTGGTTAAACTCGCTCCTGACGCGAATGTGATAATCGGATGGCGCCCGTCGGATGAATTACTCGGTGCGGCTGAAAATCTCAGGTTATTCATTAATCCTGGGGTCGGGGTCCAGCACCTGGTCGAAAAATTCAGGAAAGTGAACGAGTCGCGGGAAGTACTGCTTGCCAATGGCCACGGGAACA
>DASWIV010000190.1:0-11718 GCA_036397475.1 bacterium | reverse complement strand
TGCCTCCAGATTACGAGCAGGGCCACAGCGGATGTGAATACCAGCAGGATTATAAAAGCGCTGGTACTCTCCTGGGTGAATGTTATATATGGCTTTAGAAATACCACTGCCAATGGAGCAGATAATGCGGCAGCCATACTGGCAATAGAGACGAAGCGGAAAAATCCTATAAAAATCCCGAAGACCGCCAGTGGAATGAATACGTAGACACCCATCAGGGCGCTGAGGACACCGAGTCCGGTAGCTACGCCCTTACCGCCCTTGAACAGCAGGTAGACCGGGAACAGATTTCCAAGGATAAGCAGCAGGGAGGCGATTATCACTATCAACTCATAAATTGCGGCTACCGAACCGAAATCCCTGGGTGAAAATGAAGTGATTACAAGAATAACCGGGATATAACCCTTCAGAAAATCCAGAACTCCCGTAATTATGCCCGGACCCCATCCAAGAGTACGTATAACATTGGTCAGTCCGATATTTCCGGAGCCGTGTTCGCGGATATCCATCCCTGCCGCTATTCGTGCGACAATAAATCCCATCGGAATCGACCCGATCAGATAAGCGAGAGCGAAAGAGATGATCGCCTGGGTGATAGGGAGTATTTCGAAGTCGGTATTCATTTGCTCAATGGTGAAGGCGATGATACATGTTTTTTGCGTATGTTGATAATTAGCGGGCTCCCCTCGAATCCGAACTGTTTCCTGAAATAATTTTCAAGGTAGCGTTTGTAAGTATCCCGAAGGAATTCGGGATGGTTCACAAATATGGTCAGGGTAGGCGGCGCTGTACGGGTTTGGGTAATGTAATTCATCTTGAGAAGCTTGCCCTTAACGGTTGGCGGCGGACGGAAAGTGACGGCATCGATAAGGGATTTATTCCAGGTGGATGTTGAAATTTTCCGGTTGAATTCAAGCCAGACATTATGGACCTGCGGGAGGATATTCTCGATACCCTGATTATGCAGGCCAGAAGTAAAACAGAGAGGCGCATGATCGAGGAAGTGAAGTCGTTTCCGTACATGCCGCTCGAACATCTCACGGTGCTCCGGGGCATCCTCGGATTGATCCCATTTGGACGCTATTATTACACATGCCCTTGTGGATTCCTGCACAATTCCCGCGATCTTCCTGTCTGTGTCCAGGACACCGTCGGAGCAGTCAATAAGTAGAAGTGCAACATCCGAACGCTTGAGGGCGTCCTCGGTACGCCGGGCGGCGTAATAATCGACATCCTCGTATGTTCTTGAGCGTTTTTTCAACCCGGCGGTATCGATAAAGATATATTTTCTTCCGTCAATCTCCATAGCTATATCGATCGCGTCGCGGGTGGTACCGGGTATGTTACTGACAATCGCCCGATGGTCGCCGACCAGAGCGTTGAACAAGGTGCTTTTCCCTACATTCTGGCGTCCGACAAGCGCGATCCTTATGCCTTCAGACTCTTCTTCCAACTCCTCATCTTCTTCATCAGATTCCGGATCTGTATCATCCCGGATCATGGGTGGTTCGGAAGCCATCGTAATGCTTTCGATCTTCTCCACCAGTTCAGCAACATTGATGTTGTGAGTTGCTGAAAGAGGGAAAGGGTCTCCAAGTCCAAGTTCATAAAACTCGTTGATAAGATTTGTGGATTCGTGCGTGTCGCACTTGTTGACGACAATTATGATTGGCCTGTCGGTCGCACGGATCTTCTCGATTATCATCCTGTCCCACTCTGTGGGGCCATCCTTGGCGTCGACGACGATCAGGAGGATATCCGCGGTCAAGGCTATCCTGCGAATCTGATCGATAGTTTCCTCCGCGAACGGATTTTCCGGGCTCTCATCCCATCCGGCGAGGTCGCTCACGCGGTAATGGACCCCGTTCCATTCGAATTCACCCTCGATCCTGTCGCGTGTAATTCCGGGGACTGAATCAACAATTGCCTTACGGCGCCCGATTAATCGGTTGAACAGGGTGCTCTTCCCGACATTCGGACGTCCGAGGATCGCTATATGGGGAATTTTTGTCATAGTATTTGCCGTACCTGCATCAGGGAAATAATCAGAGCTGGTTTACATAGTTAGCTTTCATGTCCTGGATGAGCCCGTCGATCTCCATCCTCACCTGTGGAGGAAAATCTTCTTTGCCGGCATCATACACAGTTTCGAACAGGTCGATTAATCTGCGCGCCTGGTCCATTTTTTTTGCGACGATATTTGTCTGGGGATTCGGAACCAGCCCTAGATTTATCCATACCATGGTGGAGACTGTCTGGAGGATACTGAGGACAATATTTTTAAAGCTCAGCTGATCGTCGTCCTTCGGTTCGCCACTGGACTTTTCAGCCTCAGGCTCATCAGCGGACGCTTTCTCCTGGCTTTTATCTCTGGTAGCGGCTGGGTCGGCAGCCTTTGATTCCGGTGTAGGTTCCTTGACCGGCTCTTCCCGGGTTTCTTCTATATCGTCATCGTCGGTGTTCATCCGACGCTTGTCGACAATCTTGAATTTCGGTGCTTTACCTTCCTTGTCTCGGTCTTTATCCTTATCATTCATGTATAATTACCTCGTAGAACCATAATTCATGTTATTTATGCCAGGACAGAGGTGTCCGTAATGGCGGACGGGATTATATCATAGTAAAATTAAAGTAAACCAAAAGGTGTTGCGTTTAGATATTAAGAATGTATAATATTTAACCTAGGTTACATATTTGTATAGTAACGATGTATGTGACCGCATCTAATCTGGAGAGAGACGAATATGACAGTAACCGAACGTTGCACGGACGGTGAAATGCAGATACTAACAGCTAAAAAAGCTGGATTTTGTGAGGGTGTTGAGCGTGCCCTCAATATGGTGATGTCGGCGCTTGAGAAGTACGGCGCGCCTATCTACACCTTTGGACCGCTGATTCATAATCCCCAGGTCGTGGAATATCTCGAAACGCTTGGAGTGCATGTAGCGAACAATATCGAGGAAATTCCCGATGGAAGCAGGGTAGTTATCCGCTCACATGGTATTGGTCCTCACACAAGGGCGACAATCGATGCCAAGGGACTGGAAGTCCTTGACGCGAGCTGCATGTACGTCATCAAGCCGCAGAGGCTCCTCAAGAAATTATATGACGATGGATACCCGATCCTTATTCTTGGAATGAAAGACCATCCCGAAATCAAGGCATTCAGGGAAATTGTAAATGACGAAGCGTACATCGCCAGCACAATGGACGAGCTTCCGGATTTTGTCGGGCTGGGGATAAACAAACTTGGTGTCATAGCTCAAACTACCCTGAACACAGAATTTTTCGATAAAGCTATTTCGAGAATAAAAGACCTGGTCGGCGATGTTGTTGTTAAAAATACCATCTGCGACGCTACTATCAAGCGGCAGGACGCGGCGAGGGAGCTGGCGTCGGAAGTCGATGCGATGGTTGTGATCGGCGGACGGGCATCGTCGAACACGAAAAAACTTACCGACATCTGCCGCGACAAGGGTGTCGATTCATACCAGATCGAACGTCCCGATGAACTGAAGCCGGGATGGTTCCTCGGACGGAACAGGATCGGAGTCACGGCGGGTGCGTCAACACCCGACTGGATGATCAAGGAAGTTATCCGTGCGGTTGAAGATTTTGGATTCAACGCACCGGAAATTGTTGACCTTGCCGAAGCCAAGTAATATCTGAAGGGGGCAAAATTTTATGCAGGATATCGGAAGGATTATAATGATCCTCGGTGCAGTTGCCATCCTTCTCGGGATGGTTTTTTATTTCGGGTGGGCACCGGGTTTGTTCGGATGGATGGGCAGATTGCCGGGAGATATCCGTGTCGAGCGCGAGGGCAGCGGATTTTATTTCCCCATAACGACATGCATAGTACTCTCGATACTTTTGACCATAATAGTAAGACTGGCTATGTGGATTCGGCAATCCTGAATATCTTATATTTTTATAAATGTTGCGATCATGCGTATCTGATATAATGAATCGCCGTTTAATTCCAGTTAAATTTTACTAAGGGTGAAAAAATGAGAATTACTCCATCTGTACTGATTATTTTGAGTGTGGTCGTTGTCATGGGATGTTCTACCGGGTCTGATCCCGTACAGCCTGTCAATGAAATGGAGTTGAATACATCAGGATCCGGCCTGATTCATGAACCCGGACATTTTCTCTGGTCTTATTCTGAAATAAGGATCGACGCGACTGATAGCAGTGACATAAAGGCGGAAATCATTCCGGCAAGAATCACGGAAGGGCACTGGAACATTGTAAATTATCTTGAAAAGTTCCCGTGTACCACATGCCTTAACTTATCGAATCTGCACCCGTCAGGAAATGGCACACTCCTGGTCGATGTCACCATCAATCATCCGTTTCCCGGAGCTTACTTTACGGGGTTCGATGTGAGAGGCATCCCGATCTTCAATGGCAGTTACACATTTCCGGCATCCGGGCTCACTGCACCAGATGGAAGCCTGGGCGATGGGGAGCTCGTTAACCCTGAAGGATATACAACTCTCTACAACTCATCCACAGATGGGATGGGTCCGGCGGGATTACAGGGGTATTTAAAGGGCAAATTCGCTACACCCACGATGCCTGACGCCGAGCTCAATGGTTATCTGAGGTTCGTTTCAAACGATGTGTCTAATACCCGGAACGCATTTTTCGCCGGAGGATCTATCACCCGTACATATGAGATCGATATGCCCGACACGATTTTTGTGATCGGTTACGCAATCGACGCGTCGTGGGCTCCTCCGGTAACAAACCCTGTATCGGATCCGATAGCGGATTTTGGCCCCGAGGCAAATTGTCCGGAGCCGTGGCAGATCTCAGTTGTTGAGAATCCGATTGGTGACGGAATGACGCCAAGCGGTGGAATGACGGACCTTGAAATAAAGGTTTACGACTGGGGAGGCTCATCGACCCACACCGCACCGATGGTTGAATGTCCCGATCTGTGGACGGGTGCATTACCGGCGGATTTTGTGTCGGATGATACCGGATACTCAACGTGGAAGGTCACCCTTGAAAATACTCTTGGCGCCGCGGTTGGGGAATATGCATGCCTGGTAAGTGTCGAAGACAATGAAAATGACCCGACCAACAAGCCATGGCTGGATTTGACGGCATACCAGGTTGTAAATTTGACCGTTTCGCCGGCTATGTCGACACAGGTTGGATGGGTACGTACCTGGGGCAATACTGAAAGCGATGGGGCATATGCAATAGATATGGACTCGTCAGGAAATATTTACATTATTGGCGGATATGCAGGCACGATGGATTTCGATCCCGGACCAGGAACTTTCGAACAAACATCAAATGGAAATTCCGATTGTTACTTAAGTAGATTCGATAACGACGGAATCTGGCAGTGGACAACGGTCTGGGGTGGTCCTGAGAATGTTGTTCCATATGCAATTTCACTTGACGATTCAGGAGATATTTTTGTAAGTGGTGGTTTCGATGGTGTTGCCGATTTCGATCCGGGACCCGGGATGGACTCACATACATCTATGGGAAAGGCGGACGCATTCCTGAGTAAATTTGACAATTCAGGAAGCTGGTTATGGACAAAATCGTGGGGAGACTTTGATCAGGAAGCCGCGGTATCGGTAGATGCCACACACCCGAATTTTGTATATGTATGCGGCCAGTTTAACGGAACCGTAGATTTTAATCCGGATGCTCCGGTGGATGATCATACAGGAAATGGTATTTATGATCCTTATGTGAGCCAGTTCGACCACAACGGAAATTTCAACTGGGCAAGAACCTGGGGCGGATCCATTGACGACAGGGCAGATTCGGTTGTAGCTGACGATATGGGCAATGTATACATCGCCGCGAGATATGGTGGTGAGGTCGATTTCGATCCGGGTCCGGGTGAATTTATCAAAACTGCGACCGGATTCCTCGATTCAACCCTGACGAAGCTTGACTCTAATGGCGCATTTCAATGGGTGAGAACCTGGGGAGGGGCTGATGGATTCGCTGAGCCTCTGGATACCGCTACCAATGGCACTGGCAGTATTGTAATAACCGGCTATTTCGTCCTTACATGCGATTTCGATCCCGGACCGGGAGTTGATGAGCATACATCAAACGGAGCGAGTGATGCTTACATCGTGTTGTACGACCTGGACGGTAATTACCAGTGGGCTGAAACATTCGGTGGATTGTCAAGTGTCTTTGGTTCGGCGATAAATATGCGGGCTGATGGAACTTTCATGTTAATGACAACATTTGAAGGGACAATCGATGCAGACCCGGGTCCGGGGTCCGATGAGAAGATAACCAATGGATTCCGCGATATTCTTGTGAGCAGGTTCGATGCGACGGGCAATTACCAGTGGGGACGTGCATTTGGATCCGTTAACTGGGACTACGCATCGGATGTTTATTTTTATTCCACAGGCGAGAATTATTCTGTTGGAAGTTTCCAGGGTCTGATAGATTTTGATCCGGGAAGTTCGGAAGAATTTCACGACCCTGTTGGGCTGACAGATTCATTTCTCCTGAGGATGTCGCCGGACGGAGACTGGCAGTAAATCTGCCGGACGAGTGCATGCTGGAGGTTTTTTCGGTGATTTTATTGTAATGCGGAACAGATTCATTTTACCTGTATTCCTGTTATTTATCCTGAGCCAACCTGTAATATTGCCTGTTTCAGCGAATGAATCAAGCGCTCCCTGGATTCGTGTAGCAATATCAACCGGATTGGCATCCGTCCGGCTGGAATCTACCGGCATGTCGACGATCCACGAATTGAGATCAAGCGATCCGATCGAGTCGTTTGAAAATTCACACACCTTTAATTTCTCCCTCGATGGAAATTCTGTCAGGTATGGAAACCGTACTGCCGACGGTTTCACGATCGTCCTGGATAATACCGACGATTCCATAGAATATAACGGAAACGCATACCGGCGATTGATGCGTGTGGCAGTGGTGGATGGGAAGTTAGCCTGTATAAATGTACTTCCAATCGAGGAATACCTGTATGGAGTCGTTCCGGGTGAAATGCCCGTTACGTGGAATATTGAAGCGCTTAAGGCACAGGCGGTTGCGTCGAGAACGTACGCGATCCGCCAGATGCAGGAAAATCTGGCAGAGCAGTACGATGTGGTATCCAGTGTCTACGATCAGGTGTACATAGGGCGTGACGGGGAGAAGGATGCGTCCAACCAGGCATGCCTCGATACGTGGGGACAGATCTGCACGTACAACGATGTACCTGTCTACGCATATTTTCATTCAGCGTCAGGCGGATGGACGTCGGATTCATACACGACGTTCGGGAAATTTTACCCTTATCTGAAATCGGTTGAATCTTATGACAGCGATGCTGTTGTATGGGATTTCAGCATAACAGCAGGTGCCCTCAGGAATTTACTCGGGGCGAATGGGTTGTCCGTGGCATTTATAGAAAGCATAGGCATTGAGGGAGTCGACATGTGGGGGAGAATTACCGATGTGTCGATTCATCATGCTTCGGGTGTTGAAATTCTGCGCGCTTCAGAATTCAGGAGAATGATCGGCTATGTAAACCTGAAGTCGACAAGATTTCTTGTGAACGGAATCGAAATTCCAGGTTTTAATGAATTGAGGGAGAACAGCCTTCCGGAATTTAACGGGTACGATTTCGATAAATTCCGCTATCTTCATCCGGGCTTGATAATCCCGATACCCGTGGAAAGTTCGATGGATTCGATCCTGGTCGCAGACTCTGAAGGAAGTTTATCCTCCCTGTGTGTTATGGATGGTTCCGGAGAGGTGAATATTCCGGGAGAAGAAATATTTATTGCGGTACCTGTCACCCGCGAAGAGCTGGACGAATTTGAACATGTATCGTATGCGTCCCAAAATACAACTTCGATGATTTCAAACGACCAGAATTCCGAAATTATCTGTAATGCGGTCGACGGAAAATTCACCTTCAGCGGAACGGGATTCGGGCATGGGGTAGGGATGAGCCAGTACGGTGCCAGGGCGTTGGCGGATTCCGGGTGGGGCTACAACCAGATACTTATGCATTTTTACAGCGGTATTCGAATTGAGCAGGCGTGGTAGGTCATCTTCTGAGATTGTAAAGATATCCCAGAGTAAGCAGGAGCCAGATCAGGGTCTGGTAGGACCAGGTTTTAAGGGAATTGGTGTCAAACTTGACCATATCGTCTATCCTGAGGAATCCGGCGTGCATATCGCTCAGGTTCTTTATTAATTTTTCTTCTTCTATCTTCCGGCGGTGTGGATCCGCGGGCATGTCGATCTTCATGGCAACAAGTCCGCCTGGCTGCGTAAGTGTGCTAAGAATCAGGATTTGAGCCTTCGAATCGTAGCCGAAAAATTCCAGTTCGAACGGATAGAACTCAATCTCCCTGGTTTTTACCAGCGAGTTAATAATTACCGGCAGGATAGCCATGATTATGTAAGAAATATCTCCCCACTGGTGAAATCTCTGGATCAGGTCCTGGAAGAAATAATAGAATCCGCCCGCGCCTCCTACAATGAAAGGAACTACAGAAGAATTCGCTCTCGCTCCGGTGATTGACCACTTATCCTTATTCATCTTGAGATAGATCGGACGGCCTGGCATGAACCCGAACGACCTGATCATCCCCAATCCGAGATCGTCCCACCTGATTGGAGCTACAACAGGATGTCCAACTAATTCATAGGTCGCGGATTTCTTTGTTTTTTTGTAGCCACGCTGACGTCGCCGTTTATTGTCCGGGGCATGAACCACCTGAGGATGTTCAGGGATAATTGCGGATTGAGAGTTGCCGAAATCCATATCGTCAAAATTATTCAGTTCCGATTCCTTTCACGGGCCGCTAGTATAATATAATCCATTTGCCTTCAAATATCATGATACTGGATAGACGGGCCAGGTATGCCATTGGTTTCCAGAAATTATTATCCAGGTGGATCTTTGGCAGGAGGCGGATTACCCGGATCCGCGGAATCGATAGATTTGATCTGTGCCGATGAGGGAATTTTTTCCCGCATACGCTCGTACATCCTCTCGGCCATATTTGCACCAAGTGTGAACGAAAACACCGCAGATTTGTACTTTGGTTCGTTCCAGCCTATCAGGAATGTTCCACGCTTCGGAAAAAATATCACACGCGTACAGGCTTCAAACGGGATCTTTATTTCTGATTCGCGGGTTTCACCTGCGAACCTGCCAAGGGCAAACGGCACGAATCCATCGAAAGTTAAAAATGCCAGGAAGAAACAGGCTATGGAGAACGGGTGGTTGCCGTCGACTGCCATTTTAATCATTCCGGCGATGAAAAGGAGTCCGACCAGATAAACCGGAATAATATACCGTCCCAATCTCATTTCGACTTTTTCGTCGATAAAATAAATTGCACCCCTTATTGTCAGCGATGGATTGTCCCCTTTGTCCTCCAGGATCTCAGGTTTTACCCTTTGGAAGATTATGTGGAACCTTGCAAGCCTGAGGACGCGATCAGCCTTAAACATCCATCTTTTCCAGATGAGAGTATTGAAATCCGGAATGTTTTGAATGGTGTGCGAATCAAGATTATCGTTTTTGTCAGGGCGAGTCATTCTGTCCTGTTATCATGCCATCAATGGGGAAATTCATCAAATTAAGGCCAAATTTTTCACTCTAAACTTGAAGGTTGGGACGAGAACAGCAAAAATAGCGCTGTGTCGTCAATTCGGAGGAAATATCGATGGGATTTAAACTGACAAGCACAATTTTGATGATTACTCTCTGGTTAGCATCCGGTGTGCTTCCCGGAAGCCAGGGGGAAGTATCGGTAAATGAGCCGAGGGCTGTTCCATTAAGGGTGATGCAGGACAACCCCACCCTGAGCTGGGTGATCAAATCACTTGGCGGATCCCAGGTGGAAATTGTTTCGTACTCGGATCCGCTCGCGGACCAGTCACCAGTCGAACCAGTCGATCTGTTTGTACTTGGAAACTCTCAGGCAAATCCATGGGAAAACCAGGTTAAAATTCAAAATCCCGAGGTGCCGGTCGTGGACCTCGAACAGTACAAAGAGAAAGGCGCGAGCTTATTTTCAAGTGAGGATCTGGGAGAAATTCAGGATGGATATTACATTGGTATTCAGAATGTAAAGGCGATTATCGACACGGTTTCGGAGGCATTGATCCGCAGTGGCGTTGAAGCGAAACTCGTAATGAATAATCGGATAAGGATGATCGAGGAAATTGACGCAGTGGAACTTACGGGACGCCAGATTCTGACGGACATGGAGCGCCAGAACAGTACATGGGTAGCGGCAACTCCGGGAGCTGTCTACGTAATCAGGAATCTTGGATTGCAGGTAGGCGATGTCTGGCCGGATATAAACTCACCGAACTACGATAATGACCTGTTTGATATTGAAAATCGGCTTCGGAGCACGTCTTATGCCGGCGTAATACTCCCTCTCTATCTCAAGGGAAGCGAGCTCGATGAAAAAATCACTGCCTTATCGAAAGACGCGAACTTCCCCATCGCGTATGTTACTGCCGGGGGATTCGATAATGACTCCACGTTTGTCTCGAATCTCAGCTACGACATGGCTAGTATAGTGGCGGCGGCGACCCGGAGTACAGCCTTAAAAGAATCCACCTCAAAGATTGATTACGCATCCGGAAAATCAAACATGACCTGGGCGCTGATCGTGTTCGCACTGCTGATATATGTGGTCCTTCTAAATAAGCAACTTTACTTTTCAGGCAGACCGGCACACGCTCCCAACCCAATAGCGGGGAAGAAAAAGAAAAGATAGAGATTGTTGAACCTAATTAGCCCCTCTGTTAAAATGCGGCATCCGTGAACAGCCCGGGGTCGAGATGCCAACCACACCAAAACAGAAAATTCTCATACTGGATTTCGGAGCGCAGTACAATCAATTGATCGCACGGCGTGTCCGGGAGGCGAATGTTTACAGCAAGGTTGTCCCGTACACTATCTCCGCGGCTGAATTAAAAAAGGAAAAACCAAAGGGCCTTATTTTTTCCGGTGGACCTGCAAGTGTACTCAGGAAAACCAGCCCTTTCCCGAACCCGGATATTTTCAACCTCGGAATTCCAATACTTGGAATCTGCTATGGCATGCAACTCATGGGCAGAATGCTCGGCGGGAAAGTATCGTCCACCCGCAAAGCTGAATACGGAAAAACGGAACTGATGGTCGATAAGAACGACCCCCTGTTCAAGGGATTGAATCCCCAGCTTATCTGCTGGATGTCGCATGGAGATAAGGTTACCCAGGTTCCTCCGGGATTTAAGCCTTACGCTCATACGCAGCATTCGAAAATTGCCGCGATGGGCAATCCCGAGAAAAAGCTGTTCGGGGTCCAGTTCCATCCGGAAGTTGTCCACACGCCTTGGGGAATCGAAGTATTAAAGAGGTTTCTCTACGATGTCTGCGAATGTGAACCCACCTGGACACCGGAGAATTTCATCGAGCTTGCGGTCAAGGATATCAAGAAGCGGGTGGGTAAAAAGAAAGTCATACTTGGATTGTCGGGTGGAGTTGATTCAGCGGTAACAGCGGCGCTGGTGCACAAGGCGATAGGCAACCAGCTGACATGTATTTTTGTCGATCACGGCTTCATGCGCGCGCAGGAAATGCTGGAGGTCAGGAAAACATTCAAGAGCCATTTCAAGGTCAACCTTGTAACGGTTGACGCGTCGAAAAGATTTTTTGGAAGGCTCAAGGGAGTTCTGGACCCGGAG
>DASWIV010000189.1:0-5504 GCA_036397475.1 bacterium | reverse complement strand
CTGGGAATACAGGTGAGCGGTATTTATGTGCATATCAGAGACCTGCCGGTTCATATCACATTGAGCGGCAATACAACAATCTCAGGCGGGGAATTCGGTGTCGAGGGAGGAATAGCCGGACTGCTTTCAACAGCGATAATGATCATAATTTCAATAATCCTGGTTAGAAGAAAATTTGCGGCGGAAAATTAATTGTTTCCACCCGGAAAATTTTCGGGGGGAGGACCGTTATTCCTGTTCCCCGGACCGCGTGGACCGAACGGACCCCGACCGAAGGGACGCTCCTGGTCATTTGGACCCTGCGGAGGAGCCTGGTCCGGATGTCCCGGGAAGAAGCCCTGGTCCACAGGGGGAAGACTGATGCTTCCCATTACCATGTCCAGTTCATCCTGGCTGATATCCCCATAGAGTATGAACAGCATCCCCGGCGTAATTTTGAACGACATCGAAGTATGAAACAGCCGGTTTACTTCTTCGGATTTCTGCAGTAACGCCAATTTAAGCATGTCGGGACTTCCAGTTAATGAAACAGCGCGCCCGAGAGGAAAATGTATCAACGAGATATTATTCAGCCCGTCCGAATAAACGAAATTCATGATTCCAATCTGGTCGGGGGGAGCCTGATTGTCTGGCTGGCCGTGTCCACGGTTCGGCGCATCCAGTCCGGGGAAAAAATCCCTGAACGAATCCATCTGCACCAGTTGCATAATTCTTCGCCCACTGGACAATGTAAACCCGCCAGGCAGCGTTTCCGGGAATCCAAACGGCGGATCAGCCCCTAATTCACGCAATCGAATTTCCGGGATCTCTTCATGCATGCCGCGGAAAAGCTCGAACAATCCCTGCCCCGGCTGCATGTCGATATCGGTTTCCCCATTGGCTGACGGAAGATTAAACCGTCCGAGATACCTCCACCCATGGATAAATCCTCCACCCGAATCAAGCCTCCTGACTCCCATCGGAAAACCTGAATCAGGATCGACCCAAACCTCGACTGAGTTTCCGCTGTATCCGGTTGGAGCCACCCTCAGCTTCTCGCACCATCTACCCGCGACAAAAACACGTCCACGATGGCTCAGTGTAAAATTATCGAAAAATTCCGGGTAGGGTTCAGCATGAGGGAAAACTTCATTTAGCCTGTTCGCAATAAGTTGTCCCGGGCTTTCAAGAGGAACTTTCACGTTGGTCCTGAATCGCCTTCCGCCAATATCGTATGTGACAATCCGTTTTCCCTGGGGATTTGTTGCGTACATCTTCTCCCACGACTTTGTCAGCAGCGACCGGATTTCAGCTTCCGAGAGCCGGTTCGGACGCGACCACCACAGGTAAAAAGCAAGTAGCGCTATCCCGGTTATAATAACTGCGATACCCGCCGAGACGATTATTTTCGGTAATTTATTCATACTGTTCGAACATATCGCCGTGCGTGTTCTTCACAACTTTCCAGCTTACCGCGACCTTTCCTCCCGACGTGACCGGGTCTGCCATGAATTCTCCTGTTGTCGACAGGAAATGAAGATCGAGAGTCCCCATCACCAGGGCGTCAATTTTCATATTCTGGATCTGGTTAAGTCCCGACGCAGGCTCGATGGCCGGGTTGGATGAAGGTTTTGGCACAATAAAGAGAACGAATAGTATAGAGGCGATTACAAAAGCTGCAGCATACAACGGCCTCCAGTTAATGACTTTCGTGAATCCGGTTTTTTTCTCACGATTGATCCTTGACTGAAGTTCGTCGATAAATTTCTCGCGATTGCCGGGCGGAACCTCGACTTCCCTGAGCTCATTCAGGATTTCTTTCAGGCGGATCAGGCGCTGGTATTCCTCAATGACAAATTGATCATTGTCGATCAGCTTTTTTACCTGGTCGGCGGCATCGGGATTGAGTTCCCCGTCGAGATAAGCCTGCAGATTATCTATCGCTTCAAGTCTGTCCATTTGATTCACTGGATCTGGTCACAGGATGTTCATGTCCAGAAGTACATCCCTTAATTCATTTCTCGCTCTCGCAAGACGGCTTTTTACAGTTCCGATATTGATCTCGAGCGTCTCGCTGATTTCCTCATAACTGAGTCCTTCGATCTCCCTCATCACTATGATATTCTGATGAACAGGTTCGAGTTTCTCAAGCGCCAATCTGATCATGCCGACCATTTCCTTGCGCGTAAGGTTCTCCTCCGGGGTATCCGAATTGCTTTGAAGTTTCGCCTGGATGCTGTCTGACGATTCTTCATTATCAATACTGACCAGTTCGAGGCGGCGTTTCCTGAGCCTGTCGATACAATAATTCGACGCGATCCGGTAGAGCCACGTATAAAAATTCGATTTTTTCCGGAAATTAGGGAGTGCCTGGTAAGCCTTGATGAAGATCTCCTGCAGGGCATCCTCCAGTTCATCCTCCCTGTGGAGGTGATGGTAAACATACGCGCGTATCCGGTCATAATATAGCCTGACGAGTTCAGCGAAGGCTTCATCATCGCCTGCAATACTGGCTTGAACCAGACTGCTGTCCCGGACCCTCACATCGAGGGTGAAGTCCGGGTCCTCGCGCCGGGCTATACGGGATTCATCGTTCACACAAGCACCGGCGCTTCCATCTGATTTATTTCGGGATGTTTCGCTGGTAACCTCGAACTCCCGGTCCACATCGCCCGGCATTCGAGTTGGACGTATTCAACCGGAAAAGGTTCCACCATTAGCACAAACGGAATGATTAGTGGAGTCGGAAAATCCACCAGGTATAAGCTGGCATCTAACAAGCCGCCAATAGCGGCAGGTTGATTATCCACCTTCTTCTGTTGGAGTGGATTCTTCCGTGGTTCCCGTGGTGTCTCCGCCTCCGGTTGTGCCGGACTCATCGGGTTCCAGGACCTGCTGGTCAGGAGGACGATTCGGATTGTCTCCCCCATCGTAAGTGGACGGGGCACATGATGCGACCAGGCCACCCAAGAGAATCATTCCAAGTATCCAAGCTAGTAATCGTTTCATGTTCTTCGTACTCCTTATAAACTCATTTTCAGTTATTTTACCGGTATTCCAGGGCTATAAGCCCGTTGGATTATCCTCTTCCTTTTCCGGATTGAGATCCTGAAGATTATCAGTCCCATGTTCAGGCTTAACTTCATCATCGGAGACAAGATCAGTCTTCATTTCCTCATCGGTATCATCCTCGACCTCTAATTCCTCTTCTTCGTCTTCTTCTTCCTCGACTTCTTCAGCCTCTTCGCCCTTGAACATCCTGGCAAGTGTCGCCCTGCGCTTGAGATCCTGAGTAAGAATCAGCGCCAGTGTAAACAGGACAACCGACGCAAGCTGGGCGACCGTGATCGAGTTCCACAAAATGATCGCGGAACCTTTCGCATCCGCCGGATCTCCGAACCTGAACATTTCGACCCAGAACCTCAAAGCTGAGTAGCCTATAACGAACATCAGGAATACATGTCCCTTGAACACCCTGTTGTGCCTGAAATTCATCAGGTAAATAAACAGGGCGAAAGCGCCGGCAGCTTCATATAACTGCGCCGGATGGCGGGCGGCGGTTCCCAATGCTGCCTGACCCGCATCGTAAAGCTGTGCGAGGTCTGTCGGATATCCTCTCGACTCCCATGTCGCGGCATTCGGGAATTTTACACCCATCGGGAAATTTGGCTCGCAAGCGATACCATAGCAGCATCCGTTCAAAAAACACCCGATTCGCCCTATTGCTATTCCCAGCGCAAGCGCGGGCATGAAAAAATCGACAGTGTCCCAGAATTCCATGCCTTTGGCTTTTATATAAATCGCACCGAAAATAAGTGCGCCAAAAATTCCTCCATGGATTGAAAGGCCGCCTTCCGTTATCTGAATTACTCGCCTGATTGATTCAGTCACAGGTATATCCGGTCCGAAATAATCGCTCCACTGTGTCAGGATATAAATAAACCTTGCGCCGATAATCGAACCTATTATGATAAAGACAAAAATATCCAGTATCGTGTCGGCTTCGATCAGCGGCTTGCGAATCCGTCCTTCCCTGATAAGCCAGAACGCACCTATCACGAACGCCAGCATCAGCATGAATCCGTAGGTATATATCGATACGTGAGGGAAGGTATAGTCCGGGGGATATTTCTCCGCGAAAAACGCCTGCCAGATAAAATACAGTATGAATAATCCGATTATGAGGATCGATCCCATTACAAGCATGGCCGGACCGACCTTCAGTTTCTTCGCGCTGACATACGACTGTCCTATCGCCAGCAGGAGAAGGCTGACGATGATCATCGCGATAAACATCGGATTCAACTGCAATGAGCCGAAATCAAATAGAATCTTATGCACTTTCGCCTCCACGGCGCTTATATGTTATTTGCGTCTCTTTTTTATCCATAACTAAACCCGCCGGGCATCATCCCGGCCACAAACCCGTTAGAATATATTCAGCATTTAACTTAGTCAACCCTGACCAAGATATTATCCGCTTAAAATCTTATCAGTTACCCATCAGGACCTCGTCGAGCCTCGCACTTACAGCAAGGCGCCTGAGGGTTCGAATGACCCTTTCCCGCTCTGCCCAGTCTATAAAGACCGAGATATCCCCCTGAAGTGTTACTAAATCTATAACATTTATATTCTGTTCGCCGAGTGACCTGGTGATTATCGCGAGGATCCCGGGTTGATCCTGAAATTTCGGAGACGAAATCGTCACCCTGGCAATCTGCTTCTTCAAGGCGAGCGACTTCATCCGCTTGTCCTTTGCGATGCATCCGTGCATCACATGGTAAGCTCGTTCGCTATCCTCATCCTTTACAAAAACTCCCAGATATCCTGGTGTGAGGGAACAGGCATACACAGGAATCGCCGCATCGGTCACAGATGAGACAATATTTCCCACGGCCTTTGAATTCTCTTCGAAATCTTCCCCGACAATGTTCAAAAGAGCCAGTGGATAAGGAGTTGAACGTAAAGTAGCACGCAAAAATCCCTCGATCAGTGTTCCACCCTGTGTAATATCCGGCGACTCAAAATTTACCACCCTTGCTTTCATATCCGGAGTTTTGTGAACAAGAGAGTGAGGATGCAGGACCCTCGCTCCCGACCGCGCCATACTGTCAAGCTGATCGGTAGAGATTACCGAAATTTTCTCCGGAGAATCGACTGTCGCGGGATCCGCTTTAAGAACGCCCTGCTGGTCGGTGACAATTATTACTTCCGACGCATGGAGGTATTTTCCCAGGATGAAAGCGGTTGTATCTGATCCACCGCGTCCGAGCGTGGTCAGTGTTCCGACCGGATCGGTCGCCAGGAATCCGCAGATTACAGGGACCTGGCCATTGTCCATCATCGGTATGATATATTCGTTTACCCGGCGGCGCGTCTCGCCATCGTGGATCGTGATCTGCCTGTCCTCGTTGATCTTTTCAACGCTCAAAACCGACTGCCGTGGCTCGCTCGCTATAATCGGCCATGTTTCGTCGTACGGAATCACCGCATTTGCGGCGCATCCCATCGCTTCAAGGGACGAT
>DASWIV010000188.1:0-10021 GCA_036397475.1 bacterium | reverse complement strand
TCATCTCAGGACCCAAATCCCTGGCTGAATATTCGTCGGCGGAATACTCTGTAGACACAGGCGGTGTACAGGTTCTGGACTGCATCTGGGCTGTGGACCCGCCGGTCTACGGTTCGATCGCAAAGTCTGGTCCGTCATCCGCTCTTTTCACCGCTTACGGCACTCCCGACTCAGCCATAGTTACAATACGGGTAATAGTCACATTTCAGAACGCAGAACCTGTGCATCAATCTTACACAATTGTGGTTTCGGACACCGGAGCCGAAGACCTGGTCGTAAAACCTGTAATCGGACCTGACGAGCTTGACGAAAAAACATCCGGCGCATTTTCAGTTGATGTTTCCGGGGATACCGGGTTAACGTACAAATGGTCCGTGTTTCCGGCCGGTAGCGGGGTGTTCAGCACGCCAAACCAGATCAGCACGAATTTCATCCCGGCAGGGGTATCCGAAGATACCGGGGTCCGGATCTGGGTCGAGGTAAATTCCGACAACGCGGGACCGGTGTTCATTTATCACGAGGTAACCATCCGCGACATTCCCGGCTCTAATTCGCCTCCAATCGCGGCGGCTGAAATGGAGCCATCGCATGTGTTGAAGGGAGCTCCGGTCAAATTTTTCGATCATTCCATCGATCTGGATGGCGAGTCCGACCTGGTCAAGTGGGAATGGGATTTCAGCTACAGGGCGATCGAAGGATTCAGGGCAGATTCATTCGACCGCAACCCGAGTACGTTCTGGTGGGAAAACGGGACGTACAAGATAATGCTGAGAGTCACGGATTCAGCGGGAAATACCGATCTGCTGGACGCTCCCCTTCAAATTATTGTCCAGCCCGACTATGACGCCCTTGTATGGGGAGGATACGATTACGATCAGGCAACCGCCTTATGCGTGGATAACGGAAGCTTTTACTGCGCGGGCCAATTCTCTGAAAGTACCGATTTCGATCCCGGAGCCGGCATTTACATAATAAATCCTGGAGACACTGGCTATTACGGTGAGTTAAGCAGTCTGTTCGTTAGCAAATTTAATGAAAATGCGGAGCATGAGTGGACATCCGCGTTGACAAAACAGGTTGATTACGCCGAAATTTATGCCATCGATTTAGACACTGACTCCGATGGCAATCTTTACCTTCTCGGGTTATTCACAGGATCCTATGATGCAGATCCTGGTCCGGGTGAATTTGTGATGCAATATGATGACTATACCGGATTCATCGTTAAGCTGAGCAGGAAGGGCGAGTTTATTTCCACGACATGGTGGGATGGATCGAACGAATGGAATTCCTGCAGGCAGTTAGAGATCGATGTCGATTCAAATGTAATTGTAAACGGCTATTACTACACCCCCTTCGATGCAGATCCGGGTCCAGAATATGTACCTATCGACGAAGACACCTACAGCAATTATTACCGCTCATGTGTAATAAAACTGGACAGCGATTTAAATTATCTCTGGTCGGAATCGTGGGGTGCCTCCAGCCAGAACCTGGGTAATTGCTACAGCCAGGGCATGGATTCCGGCAAGTCGGGAAATATTCTTATCGCTGGCAGATTCTACGGTTCGATCGATTTTGATCCGGATCCTGATTCCGAATTGATTTATTACTCTTTGATTTTTAACAGTTACCTGATGAAAATGGACCCGTCCGGCGCCCTGATATGGGCTAAAGCATGGGGCGGTGACAGCGAGTCTGGCTCTTTCGATGTCGCTGCTGACAACAGCGGATTTGCTTATGTAACAGGTAACTTTGTCGGGAAGGCAGACTTCGATCCCGGACCCGAAGATGTGTATCGTGATGCAGAGGATGGAGACTTATTCCTTTCAAAATTTTCTCCAAATGGAGATTTTATCTGGGTCAGGAACTGGCTGAGCGATAACAGCAATTACGAAGCATCGGTCGGTATCGGCAAGGATGCAAATATATTGGTCGGAAATCAATTTAATCCGCCCGGCAGCCAGGAATTTTACATTCGTCGGTACAATTCCAGCGGTATCCCGGGCGGTGTATGGAACTGGTCCGATGGAGATATGTTCGCAATGGCAGCCTATGGCATGGGTGAGGTTCTTGTCGCCGGCAGATTTTACTATAGCCTGGACTTCGACAACCGGGAGTTATGGGAAGATATAAAAGAATCCAATTCCTATTACGATTGCTTCCTTCTGAGGCAGCCATTATGAGAGGTGTGCAATGGGAAACATGAATAGACAATTATTTTGTATCCTGGCCCTTGCAATATGTACCGTGATGATTTCATGCGGGGGCGGTGGAAGTAATGAGATAAAGACCCTGGTGGCGGGAACAATTACCGGTCCGGTTTCAATCCAGGAATATTATGGAGGCGTCTATGCCATCACCGCATCCGGTGACTCTCCCATCCACTACGAATGGGCTGTCCAGCCTGAAACCGCCGGGACTTTCCTGTCACCGGATTCACCTATCACAGCGTTCCTGCCGGAGACTGTAGAATCATCGACAAAAATAAATGTTATCGTAACAATAACAAACGATTCCGGAGGCCTGATAAAAAGAATCTTCGATGTTACTGTCCGGGATATCGAAGGATTATTTTACGGGCAGATCCAGGGACCGCAGTCTCTGGGAACAGGGAAAAACGGAACATATTCAATTCAGGTCGGAGGCAACGCCGGATTTTCATATCTCTGGACATGCGATCCGGCGAACTCGGGAATATTTTCAGCCCCTGACAAACCATCGACTGAATTCAGTTCCACATTGTCGGTTGCCGGAACTGAAATTATGCTCACGGTATTGATTTCTTCCACGGAATACCTGGACTATTCCCGCTCCATAAAAATTTCTCTGGTAGAAAGCCAGGCTAATCCTCCCATTGCCGACGGGGTCATGCTCTCCACAGAACCCTACCTTCTGGATTGCGTTGAATTCGAAGACCGATCGACAGATCCGGATGGTCCCGATGAAATTGCAAACATAGAATGGGATTTTGAATATCACTGGCACAATTATTTTATGTCGAGTCCGTCCATTTTCCCGCAAACCAGAAATCCATGTTACCAGTACTCGACGATCGGAAGAAAACGTGTCCAGTTGCGGGTAACCGACTCCTCCGGATTGGCCGATTTTCTTAATGACCCGTTACTGCTCGATGTGAATAGTCTTGGCTGGGCGGTCAACTGGGGAAGTACGCGCCAGGACACGATAAGCGATATCGACCTGGATTCAGCCGGTAACATTTATTCAGCCGGGGAATACAGGAATCTCATCAATTTCGATCCGCGACACGGTGGCGCGTGGCTCGAGCCATGCCGTGGATACAGTGACGCGTACATCACCAGGCATACCCCGGACAGCTTTCACTTCGGGGCGATAACATGGGGATCCCAAAAAATAGACACAGCTAATGGTATGTCCATAGATGAAAATGATTATCTTTACGTTGTGGGAGAATTTACCGGGGAGGCGGATTTCGATCCATCCGACGGAGAGTACAAGATAAACGGGCCGGGATGTTACCTGGCTAAATTCAATACTGATGGCGGCCTGCTCTGGGCACGGGCCTGGAATGTCGAAAATGTAACCGGACTGGCGGTCGGTCCCACATATATATATGTAATTGGAAATTTTGACTACCTGCGCCCGTATTTGAATCCTGACCAGCCGGACATGGCATTTTCATCTGTTGACTTGAGCAGTGATTTCTATGTCAGCCAGTTCGACAAATCCGGTAATTACATAAAAACCACCACATTCGGATCAACCGGATCGGATGATGCCGGTTCGATTGACACTGATGCCGCAGGAAATTACAGCTTATCGGGATACTCCTCCAGGAAGCTCGACCTCGATCCGGGTAGCGGAACAGCATTTACCAATTCAGACTTCACTACTTACTTCATTGCCAGCTACACTCCAGATGGAGATTTCAGGTGGTATGCAGAGACTGACGAAACCAATGGTTATAAAATCGCGGTCGACAATGCCGGAAACACATTTGTATCGGACTATTCATCCGATGATACATCGACAATCCGTAAATTTACTCCGGATGGCACAACCGCACTTAGCCTTCAACTGGGATCCGATTCGGGCGACGTCGAATGCTACTGCCTGAATACAACCGAATCCGGTGACATAATCGCTGGTGGTAAATATTCCGGGCATTGCGACATGGATCCAGGACCTGGAGAATACTACCCGGACGATGCCAGCTCAAGTACAGGATTTGTGCTGAAACTGGATTCATCGGGTAATTTTCAGTGGGTGGTTTCAATTGGCAACGTGGCATACGACGTTGACTCGAGTTCGGACGGGTCGATCTATGCAGGAATCGAGTTTTCCTCATCAATCGATGTCAACCCTAACCCCGATTTGTCGCAATGGGTCAACAGGTACGGCTTCTCCGATTGCCTGCTGATTAAATTGTCGCCGGAGGGAACCTGGTACTGAGAAATGCATAAATATATTTTCGCAATATTTTTCGCATGTTCCGCAATCACAGTTTCCGGATGCTCCGGCGCCACTAACCCGGTTACTGCTGCCAATACTGTCGGGATGAGCGAGACTGGCTCACCGCCTGAAATATCTTTATCCGGAGGCTCCGGCAGGTATCTCTGGGGATACTGGAAAGTATCGATCCCGGCTGACCACCATAGCATAGAGGCAGTGCCGGTTCGCTCAATGGAAATGCATCTGAACGCTGTAGGGATAATTGAAAATCTGGCTGAAAAACAATACCTGGCATTTGACTATATTTTCGATTCTAACGAAAGCTGGATTTCGATCGACCTGACCCACCCCTTCTCCGATATACCGGTTTTATCCTGCTTCGATGTGCGCGGGATTTTCATTTTCGATTCCAACTACACTTTTCCCGTGTCGGGCAGATCGGTGAATGTTGGAGTGGAGCAACCGTTTCTCCCTGAAGCCGATGGATACACGCAACTTTATAATCCTGTCGAATATCCGGACCTCCCGTCGAATCCGAATTTCCTCGAATATATCGAAGGAAAACTTTCCGGCAGCGGCGATTTCGACTCGACATTAAATCCGTTTCTCGCCTTCCACAAGAAGTACCCAAGGAATATTTTCAATCCCGGAGACCATGAAACCCTGATTTCAGAAATAGTTCTTCCCATCGGACCTGTGACTTTCGGCTACGCGCTGGACGTATCGTGGGCTCCACCCTCAACTCCCGTAACAGATCCGTTAATCGATTTTCCGCCTAACGCTAATTGTCCGGAACCATATGAAATGAGATTGATGGAAAATGTCGGGCTTACCGAGATGAAGGAAGATTACCTTAAATTAAATTACACGATTTCAGATCACCAGGGAATCGACACCATAGCGAAGGTAACTATCGAAGCGCCGGCGATCTTCACGGGAACGAGGGAATTATCACTCAGCGAGCAGATTTCCGACACCTCCGGCATTTACTCGATTACCATCGCTAACGATAAGGCTGCCATTTCAGGCGCTTACCCAATCCTCGTAAGGGCTGCAGGTACCGACATCGATCCCAGCCTGGGACCGATCGATGCGTGGAATGTCAATGAATTGCACGTGTACTCATATCCGGTCGCAGTCGGAATAATGATTCCGGAAATTCAGAATACGGGATCAACTGTTCATTTTATTTCGGACTCTTACGATCCAGACGATGGATCGGAATGTAAAGCCAGCTGGGATATTTACAACGATGGAATAATCGATGGCTTCCACGACATGTACATGAGTTTTACGGAGCCTGGGAATATAAAAGTCCAACTCTGGGCGGAGGACGATGAAGGAAGGATAGATTGTCTTGACGACCCGCTTATTCTGACCATAAAAGAACCTGCCGGATGGGCTGTGGAATGGCAGTCTTTCAATACAGCCAGCAGTATTACGTCAGTGGCAGTCGATCAATTCGGCAATATCTATGTCGCCGGATATTTCACTAGTTATATCGACGCCGATCCGGGTACCGGCATATTTACCCTCGGCACAACGAATTCAGCTGACCGGGATTCGTTTATTTTAAAAATGAATTCGAACCGTGAGTTCATCTGGGCTAAACATATCACAGGCCCGGATGAAGCTACCGTCAGGTCGATCGTACTTGATAAATATAGCGCCGTGTATGTTGCCGGGACCAGCTCTCACGAGACTGATTTTGATCCCGATGCCGCTCCAGGGATATATGACTTCGGAAGTGGTGGCTCATGGGTGGCTAAATATTCGCCAAATGGAACTTTCGAATGGTTCCAGCCTTTGTCTGAAAACAATGGCTTGGCTGTCGCTCCCGAATTATTCGCATCCGACAGCCTTTACACAGCGGTGAGCATGAACGAATCTATCATCGCAAAAAAAATCCTGCTGAATGGCGGCGTTCAATGGACCCGTAGCATTACAGCTTTGGATTCAATCAATAATTACGCGCTCTCGGCAGGCGATGGGCTGGTTCACCTTGCCGGGGACTTTTCAGGAACGGTGGATTTCGATCCCGGTCCGGGCATCGACGAATATTCCGGTGACCAGGCAGGTTACCATCTCATGCTGAATGAATCGGGAAATTATCTCGGTGTTGAGATACTTGGCGGAAACGGGTCCTCCACATTCTCCGGGATGGATATAGATGATGCCGGAAACCGCTACTTTTGCGGCGCATTTGAAGAGTCGTGCGATTTCGATTTTTCCGCCGGAACGCATTTGCTGACGGCTTCCGGCGACCAGGACCCATTTATTGCGGGCTATACCTCCTCGGGAAACCTGCTGTGGGTTCAGTCCTGGGACTTAATGAACTCTCTGGCTCCGGAACAGATAAGGTTGACGTCGGAAAATATTATTCAGGTAAGGGGAAATTTTACAGCAGATGCGGATTTCGATCCCGGTCCCGGCGAAAGCCATCCCGGACCCAAAGGCGCTTATCTTACAACCTATGATTCCTCGGGAAATTTCCTTAGGGCGTTGGCGTGGGAACTGCTGATAAATTCGATAGATGGCATGGGAATTGGCATTGACGACGAAGTTTTGATGGTTGGACATGGTACTTACCAGACTGATTACGACCCCACGCCCGCGACCTACTACAATTTCCCGCATACTTACAACATGTTTCTGTTCATGACCCCTGCAGATGGAAAGTGGTGAAAAAAGTGGAAATGCCATGAAGTACATATCATTAATATTATCGGTCCTGATTATTTTGAGCGGATGCTCCGGGTCGTCCGGTCATAATCCTGTTACGGATTTTTCTCCGGAGCTGCAGGGCAATCCGGAGATTCAGAATACGACAGTTAATCCCGGTAACAGGGCCTTGCTCGGATACTGGAATATCAAAATCGATCCGGAGTCGATGGATGTTGAGATTCTGCCAGTCAGGACTGTACAGCGCCATTTTAACGCGCTTATCGGCCTTGAGAAATCTCCATGTTCAGCCTGCCTTTCAATCTCCAACCCGCACTTCGTATCCGGCAACACCATCGGAGTCGATGTTACTATCAGGCATCCGTTTGACTCTAATCCGCTCTTCTCCGTATTTGACGTACGTGGAATTTTCATAACAAGAAGGGATTACAATTACAGTCCGGTCGATGCCTGGTTCAGGTGGATTGATTCCATTGATATTTCTCTTCAGAATTACGACGGTTATACAAATTTATTCAACTATTACGATGATGAGTCAGGTAGCTGGTATACCTATATCGAAGGAAAATTCGCTACAGAATTCACCAGGGCGAGGCTGAATCCGTTCATCGCTTTTGGAAAAGATAATCCGCGCAGGATGTTCTCCCCGGGAACCGAAGAAACCGAACAGTACAATTTAAAAGCTCTCGGCGGCTCGCTGGAATTCGCATACGCGGTGGATGCGTCATGGGAACTCCCATCACTTCCGGTTACCGACCCTCTTACCGATTTCTCAAAAAACGCTAATACGCTCGAACCGTATCAGATAAGCGCTACAGTAGGGGACGGGATAAATTCCCTTATTGACTCAAGCGCCAAGGTTACAGTCGAAATATACGATTATCAGGGAGTGTCAACCTTCCACGAAGTGCAAATGTATTGCGGAACCGTCAACTCTAAAATCATCACGCTTGAATTTTCATCCGTTTCAGAAGATGGCGGTTTTATTTACGAAGGAACGATGACCAACATCAAAGGATGGTCCGGCCTGCAGCCTTTACTGGTCGTGGTGACGGATACGAATCCTGATCCGGTACTGGGAGAACTGAAGGCGTTCAATATCTTCCCTCTTGTCCTGAGTGTGTTTATTCCGCCAACTCCTGTCGCGGAAGTAGACCACGATACCGCGTCCATATGCGATACCTTATATTTCAGCGCTTATAACTCATACGATTTTAACGGAGATTTAATTCAACAGATAGAATGGGACTTTGAAAATGACGGGATCTACGACGCATCAGGAGTGGATGTAACCCACAACTTCGATACTGTCGGAGAACATGAGATCCAGGTTAAGGCAACGGATGATTCAGGCCTTTCAGGATATCTTGAGCAACCCTTGATCGTAAACATCACCGACCCGGCACCGGAAGCGTCCGCCGTATCGGATAAAAATTATATCGGAACCGGGGTGGATATATTTTTCGACGCGTCAGATTCCCTGCCGGATAACTGCGTAAATGAAATCATCTCATACGAATGGGATTGGGAGAACGATGGTTCTATCGATGACATGGGAGTAACGGCATCCCACTCATGGACCGATGCCGGGAATTACGACGTCCAGTTGAGAGTGACGGGATCGAATCTTGTATCGGATTTACTGGACAATCCCATCCATATTGACGTCGATTCCGGAGTTATCCCTCCGATAGCTCTGGCGCAGGCGGATAAATATGTGGTCCTTGCAGGAGAAGAAATTAATTTTCAGGATGCCGGATCGTATGATCCCGACGGGGGAAGCCTCAGCCTTTTCGACTGGGACTGGGAAAACGACGGCGTATTTGACGAATCCGGGATGAATGTTACACACGCGTGGGTTGAGCCAGGCACGTACGAGGTGCAATACAGGGTGATGGATGATGAACTTGAGCCGGCAAGCCTGGATCTACCGCTGGTAATCCAGGTAAATTCACAGACCGGATACTCGATCGCCATTGGCGACTATGGAAACGATTCCTGTTACGAACTGACAAAAGATGAACAAGGCAATATTTACCTGTCAGGAGTTTTTGAAGGCACCGTGGATTTCGATCCGGGACCCGGCATATTCAATCTGAGTACGGACTCGATCACGAGTTATATCCTGAAGCTGGATAAGTATCGCAATTTTCAATGGGCTGCCAGGAATTCCGGCTATGAAAATTCCCATCTGCTGGAAGTATACGATGAGAGCCCGGTATTGATGAACGTCGCCCCAACCACCGGAAGATACGTAACACGTTACTCATCGGACGGGACTAAAATATTTACCGGACACATTTACACCGCCGTTACTGAATTCAAGTTCGACCAATACGGCAATATTTACGTGTGTGGAGTATTCACATCGAATAACGATTTTGATCCCGGTACGGGTCAGTTGTACATTAATTCCAACCAGGGCAGTAACGATGCGTTCCTGATGAAGCTCAACCCGGACATGACAATTTCGTGGATAAGAACATGGGGTAGCTCCCATGCGGACTACTGCACCGATCTGGAAATTACCGATGATGGAAGGATCCTTGTGCTTGGTTATTTTACGGAAGAATGCGATTTCGACCCGGGCCCGTCGGTAAACCTGATAAAATCAGAAGACTACCAGGACGGATTTATCGTCACCTTCAACCCGTCCGGACAATTCGAATCTGTTGTAATCCTCGATCCGATCCCAACTGCCATGGAGCTGGATTCATCCGGAAATTTTCTGTTGACGGGCGAATCCGGGATTCTCGACGATTTCGATCCCGGTCCGGATGTTTACCACATTGAAAATAGCGAACAGTACAACCAGTTTGTCTGGAAGCTGAATTCCAGCTTTCAATTTCAGTGGGTCTATGACTGGAATCATTACAATAACGCCCAGGTAATGGATTTTGAAGTG
>DASWIV010000187.1:0-10238 GCA_036397475.1 bacterium | reverse complement strand
ATGGGACGGTATCTCACCGTCCTATCGAATCTGCATGAAGTTGGGTCAGGGGGTAACTAGATCAATCAATAACGACGATCTCGTCCTCCGCCGCTTCCGCCGCGACGTTCCCGTCCTCCGCCACCGCCACGCGGCCTTTCGGTGCGTGGCCTGGCTTCATTGACTGTCAGGGTGCGTCCACCGAGTTCGGACTGATTCAGTCCCTCGATCGCGGCTTTGCCCTGGCTCTCGTCCGGCATTTCAACAAATCCGAATCCTTTTGATCGTCCTGTCTGGTAATCGGCAATAATCTTTGCAGATTCGACAGTCCCGTACGCCTCGAACGCTGTTCGAAGCTCATCCTCAGAGATTTGGTAACTTAGATTACCAACGTAGATATTCATCCGTTCTTAATCCTTTTTCGCCATAAAAATGATTTAAAGTCGGAAGTTGCCCATGGCGTCAGGAACAAATTCAGACTGTTCTACCCGTTTTTTCGACAGGAGAATCTAAATATATAGCATTTTTTAAAAGAAAATGAAATATCCGGGAATAACCCGATATTTTTTTTGAATTAAATAAATCGGACTTTAACGACGCATTGCAAATCCTCACAGTTCTGCAAAGAATTATTCATGCTAAAATAGCTTATTAAGATATGATATAATTGGCAGGGTTAGCCCAACACAATTACTTGAAATCTGACTGTCAAGGGAGGCACCGAAGTGCGCCTTATTCCTGCCCTTTCTATACTGGTGATAATCCTTTCAGCATTGAATTCATGCTCTGGTACCAGCGATCCCATAAGTCCCCAGCCAACAGATCCTGTCAATTCGATACAATCCTATGCTCGAACCTCGCTATGGGGCTATTACGATGTTTATATCGATGTCGAGTCAAAGACTGTGGAAATCGCTCAAAACCGCAACGCTATGTTCACCGCCAATGTGGTGAATTTCATAAATTCAAAACCCGCCAACCTTGGAATCCAGATTAATAATTCTTTTGTCGGACCTGATTACATCGATGTGGATGTCGATGTTTCAATCACTCATCCATTCCCGGGATTGACACAGTATAACGGCTATGATGTCCGTGGGGTGTTCATGGGAAACGGCTCAGCGAGCCTGATAAGCAATCCGGCACTTATTTATGCGGTTGATGGAGCCGATCAGACAATGCTGAACGATGATTCGGACGGATTCGGAGGTCCCGATGGATATACACGATGGTACAACCTGCCTGAATTTTCAGGTGGGGGAATGCCCCTGTTCCAGTATACTCAGGGATCTTTGGCGTCAAAAAATTTCGACCCTTCGGCGACTTTAAATCCGTACAAATATTACGCTGATACGCTCGGCGCGACAGACGATGCATTCTTGTGGCTTAACGACAATCCTTCCACATCGGGTGTGTTCAGCTCAGGATCAACCAATACACGAAATTATTACATCAGGTTTCCGGATGCGGCGGGTGTGCGATTCGGCTACGCCGTCATCGCTAACTGGGAAGGTCCCGAAGAAGAAAATCACCCATCGAATGCCCCTGAATCTGTGGCATGCGATGTGGAAGATTCATCGACTGTATACTATGTCGATCCCGGCAACAACGGCGGCATATTGAGGCTCGATTTCAGCCTGTTCAACTGGGATAGCCAGCCTTCAGCAATAACTGTCGAATCGACCGTATTATCTGCACCGCACCAGTTAACCCCGGATGAAATGAGCCCTGTCGGGGGAAGCGAACATTATTCGACTTATCACCTCGAAATATCCGCAGATTCAGTCGATGGAATTGAAGGCAATGAGTACTGGATCATCGCCAGCCAGGATGGGTTTGATTATTCAAACGATTTTGGCGTCCCGAATGACGCGGAAACCGATACATTGACTGCGTATTTCCGTTACAACCTGGATGTATCGCCAACTCCCGGCGACGATCCGGTCTGCGATCTGGTAATTGACCCGGCCTCGCCAGTCATGCCGTACGAGGGCTGGGGAGTATTCACATTCGACGCTTCTGGCTCGTATGATCCAAATGGCTCTGAATTAACATTTGTATGGGATTTCAACGATGATGGTGTATTTGGTGATTCATACGAATCAGGCACGGACGACAAGCCTGTAAAATTGTTCGATTTCACCAATCAGAATGAAGTTTGTGTCAGGGTGTCGAATGATTCAGGCGGCGAAAGTGAATGCTGTGTAAATGTTGATATTATAGGCTATCCCACGAAGAACATTCAGCTCAGGGACGGTGTCATTCCTGTAGATGTAACAATCGATCACAACACGGGGGATTTATTCGTCCTTTATGACGATAAATCAATCTACCAGCTCGTCCGGAGCGAATTTTATCAGAACGAAACCCTGTATATTCAGCTTGGAATTCACCTGCCCAGATTAATGTACGCTTTCGATATGAATCCAAGCCAGTGGACAGGAATCGCCCTGACCTATGTTACCGATACAACGCCCGGATTCTTTATATACGACAACGAACAGAATTTTAACCAGTACATTGGGATGGCTCCTCCGGATAATCAGCGTGACGCATACTCGATCACATCAGGTGCGTGGGAAGACGACATGGGATTTATCAGGGGAGCGACACAATCGTCGACAGGTTATCCAGTTACCATAATTCTGCGATCCACACTGCTTGGTTCCACATATGGAGTAGGCGGCGTTCATAGCTTCGTGATTTCCGATGGAATCTTCACGGGAATCGACCGGATCTATTACCCGTACATCCAGGGAGTAGAAACCGATGTCGCGGGTCCATACATGTGGATACTCGAGGATCCGGATTACTACGTATCCCGCTGGTACATGTATGAGTCCGGAAGTCTGGATTTGATCGATTACGACAACGCGTATTTCGGCACAGGCTCGCAGACTGACGCTGACAATGGCTGGAACGACGCGCGTGATCTGACCCGCGACGATCAGAATAATTATTTCGTGCTCGATGAATTATCTAATGGCGATCCACGTATAAAAATGTGGTCGATTGACGGCGACACCACAACATCCGAAGGCGGATTCGGCGATTCAAACTCAATCAGTGGATCGCCAATCGCAATCGAAGGAAGCGATTTCAGCGGTGAAATCGTTGTTCTCCATGGGGACACCGCTCCATTTATGGTCAGCGTATTTTTCCCTGTCGAAATGCCGACTGGCTGAATTTCTCTATCAGATTGACAGGTTAAAGAACGGGACAGGCTTGATTGCGAGCTGTTTTCCCCGGACACATTCAACTATTTACACATTTGACTGCCTGTATTTATCGTAGTTACAGCGATTACTGATCTCATTCCTCCCCCTGAATCCATATTGGCACCTATTTTGCGTTCATTTAGCCGGAAGCCATCAACTTACGGAGGAGACCTGTTATGAAAACCGGACTAATACCAACCGTAACCGCTAAATTTTTAATTGGGATAATCGCCGTATTCATTTTGAGCACGATCGGATGCTCGTCGTCTGTAAACAATCCTGTGTCAGGAGGAATCGGGGAGGATCTGCCCGATACAGGCTCTCAGGATTCCATCCGCGAATCACAATTCCAGTGGGAAAATGTTGACGAACATGACCTCATGGTCGATCCATTAAATTATTCGGCACTGATAATTCACAGTAATCAGTTTGTCCACGGTAATGTTTCGGATGCAAACGATCAGGACGATTACTTCAGAATAAGTACTGACAAGGTGATCGATGTCTACGCGAAACTCGGCTGGACCGGTGGTGGGTGGCTGAACATTTATTTATACGACGAAAACTGGATAGTTCAATTGATATTGTTATTTCAAGCAATCTAATCCGCGATTGCATAGATCACGGCATAACATTGGATAACTTCAAATCCTGGGTATGCGCCGGGCGATACTCAGATGAAGGTTACACCTTTAACGAAAATGTGACTGCCTACGGAAACACTTTTTACGGTAATCCTGAAGACCTTTACATCGCTGAAGACCAGCCATTTTGCCTCAATGACGATTTTTACGAAGTAAACGAATTTCTCGACCACTAAAAAAAGCGGCGTTTCAGAAACGCCGCCTTTAATTGCAATTTTAATTCTTTGATCAGTTGAGATCGTAGCGGTCCAGATTCATGACCTTGTTCCACGCCTTCACAAAATCATTCACGAACTTCTCCTGTGAATCTCCACAACCGTAAACTTCCGCGATCGCCCGTAGCTGTGAGTTCGAACCGAAAATGAGGTCGACACGTGTGCCGGTCCACTTGAGTTCGCCCGACGCGCGATCATGTCCCTCGAACAGATCTTCGTCTTCCGATACCGCCTTCCATTCGGTGTCCATGTCGAGCAGATTCACGAAGAAATCATTTGTGAGTGTTCCGGGCTTATCTGTGAATACGCCGTACTGCGTCTGACCGTAGTTGGTGTTCAGTACACGCATACCGCCGATGAGAACCGTCATCTCGGGTGCGGTCAGTGTCATAAGCTGCGCTTTATCGATAAGCATCTCTTCCGCCGTGACAGCGTACTTTTTCTTCTCGTAATTACGGAATCCGTCCGCTGCGGGTTCCAGTGGAGCGAATGAGTCAGGATCGGTCTGATCCTGCGACGCGTCCATGCGTCCCGGTGTGAATGGAACAGAGACATCGTAACCGGCATCTTTCGCCGCTTTTTCGACACCCGCGCATCCGCCAAGGACGATCACATCGGCAAGCGAAACTTTCTTACCGCCGGACTGCGCGTCGTTGAATTCCTTCCGGATTCCCTCGAGTGTCTGAAGTACGTCGGTTAATAGTGCCGGCTGGTTGACTTCCCAGTTCTTCTGCGGCTCAAGACTGACACGTGCCCCGTTAGCGCCACCGCGATAGTCGGAACCTCTGAATGTCGATGCCGACGCCCACGCGGCCGAGACTAACTGAGAAACAGATAAGCCCGACGCGAGAATTTTGTCCTTGAGGATCGCGATATCCTTATCATCGACCAGGTCATGATCGACTGCCGGAATCGGATCCTGCCAGATGAGGTCTTCATCGGGAACTTCGGGACCGAGATAACGCGCTTTCGGACCCATATCGCGGTGGGTGAGTTTGAACCACGCACGCGCGAACGCATCGGCGAACTCCTCAGGATTTTCATGGAACCGCTTCGAGATCTTGTTATAGATCGGATCCATTCTCATCGACATGTCCGCCGTTGTCATGATGGTAGTAACTTTTTTAGACGGATCGTGAGCGGCTGGCGCGAGATCCTTTTCATCGGGATTAACCGGGACCCACTGCCACGCTCCGGCCGGACTTTTAACAACATTCCAGTCATATTTGAACAGGAGGTCAAAATATCCGTGGTCCCATTTAGTGGGATTCGAGGTCCATGACCCTTCTAGTCCGCTCGTGATCGTGTCATCGCCCTTGCCTGAGCCGTAGCTGTTCTTCCAGCCAAGGCCCTGTTCTTCAATGCCCGCGCCTTCGGGTTCTGCACCCACAAGGGCTGGATCGCCAGCGCCGTGGGCTTTGCCGAAAGTATGTCCGCCTGCCGTAAGCGCGACAGTCTCTTCGTCGTTCATAGCCATGCGCGCGAAAGTTTCACGGACATCGCGTCCCGACGCGACAGCGTCCGGTACTCCGTTCGGCCCTTCCGGGTTAACATAGATGAGTCCCATCTGTACCGCCGCGAGCGGATTTTCAAGGTCCCTGTCGCCGCTGTATCGTTTGTCGCCGAGCCATTCATCCTCGCTGCCCCAGTAAATATCTTCTTCTGGCTCCCAGATATCCGCACGTCCGCCGCCGAAGCCGAAAGTCTTGAATCCCATCGACTCAAGCGCTACGTTACCCGCGAGAATAAGAAGGTCTGCCCACGAGATCTTTTTGCCGTACTTCTGCTTGATCGGCCATAAAAGCCGACGAGCCTTGTCGAGGTTGCCGTTGTCCGGCCAGCTGTTCAGTGGCGCAAGACGCTGGTTTCCGGTTCCCGCGCCGCCGCGACCGTCACCGGTACGGTACGTGCCCGCTGCATGCCACGCCATACGGATGAAAAGTCCGCCGTAGTGGCCGTAGTCCGCAGGCCACCAGTCCTGCGAATCGGTCATGAGGTTGTAGAGGTCTTTCTTCAAAGCATCGTAATCGAGCTTCTTGAATTCCTCGGCGTAATTAAATTTCTCCCCCATGGGATTGCTTTTGTTAGAGTGTTGATGAAGAATTCTGAGGTTGACCTGCTTGGGCCACCAGTCCCGGTTCACAGTACCGCCGCCGGCAGTGGGATTGCTGTGCACGGGGCACTTCATTTCGTCAGTCATGATGTCGTCTCCTTCTCTTACTTCGAACTTCGCACCAATCGCCATGAGTATAGCGTCACGGTGCCAATCTATATAGTTATTTCATTAATTTCTTTAGAAAAAATATCGTCACTTTTTCCCGGCGCGTTTAAGGCAGACGCCCTTAATTTCAACCTGAGTGAATTCAGCCCATCCAATGGAGTGCACAGAATCCGGAAGTTTGATACGGTCGATTTCACCGCTTTCAAAATCCTCGATCATCCCGCAACGGGTGCATACAAAATGATGATGATGCATAAGGTTCGCATCGAACCGCGTTCTGTCCCTGGGTGTTCCAAGTGTTTTGATCAAACCGATTTCCTCGAGCCACCAGAGCGTACTGTAGACAGTGTCCTGCGAGACCGTGGGCATGCGCCTGCGCACGCGTTTGTAACCGGTCGGCGCGTCCGGATGGTCGCCTGTCCGTGCGATTTCCCTGAAAATCTCGAGCCGCTGATGGGTAAGTTTCGCGCCGGATTGACCTGCCCCTGAAGATTGGTCCACTTTTATAGTTAGTAAAGTTATGCAAATCCTGTCTCATATGAAAGGGTCTGGCTAGCCAAACCGCGTCGCGCGGTTCGAGGTCGAGCCGATAAGCATCCTTAACTCTCCGACATTGTCCAGATTATCCTTGATTGCCTTGAATCCGGACAGGAAGAAATATCCGACCGCGAATTTCGCACGTTCGGAGTTATCGAGAAGCTGTCCGATATGGTCAGCGAGCTTCTGTTTCTGGTTGTCTATTATGTCGTGTGGCATGAGTTTCCCTATGGCTCTATGTTACCTGAATACAAATCAGTTGGCTACATTATTGTGACAGACTTTGTTTCTTACGAGTTACTCATTTAATTTAAGATATTTCAGGTCCAAGACATTTTGTCTTATGGGCTTTACATAATTGCCAAAATTTAGGGTATTTGATAAGTATACTTGACAAAATGGAGTTATTGTGGTAAATAATTATTGCGGTTGGGAGAGCTGCGTTTTCGCGGTTCGACGGATTATATCCACCCGGCTGCATTTTTTATTTTAGGAGGATCATAGATGCATCTTCTGTATCTAGATGATTCTGGATCGGTACGAAACAGGGATGAGGATTACCTTGTTCTTGCTGGAATATCGGTTTTTGAACGCCAAATTCATTATATTGCTCAGGCCCTTGATTCCATTGCTTCTAGAATTCATCCATCCGATCCATCTGTAGTTGAGTTTCATGCTTCCGTAATGTACTCGGCCAAGTCTACTCCATGGAGTGGGTTGGGAAAGAGTGAAAGTCGAAAAGTCATCAAGGAAGTGTTAGGAGTTCTTGCATCCGCACATAAGAGCACACACGCATTCGCCTGTGCTATCCATAAGGCTTCATGTCCAACCGAAGACCCCATGGAAAATGCTTTCGAGGACCTGTGTAGCCGTTTCGATATGCAACTGGCTCGATTATATAACTCAGGTAGTAATCAGAGAGGTCTTCTCATTCTAGATAAAAGTTCCTACGAAAATAGTCTTCAGAGTCTGGCTCATAGATTCCGCTCAACAGGAACCCGATGGCACCAGCTCAAAAATATAGCGGAGGTTCCACTATTCGTAGATTCGAAGGCATCGAGGCTTGTCCAGCTTGCCGATCATGTTGCGTATGCAGTTTTTCGCAGGTACGAACGAAGTGATACATCTTTTTTCGACATTATCGTCAACAAGTTCGATTCGGAAGAGGGCAAGTTGCATGGATTAGCGCACAAACAGACTCTTAATCCTAACTGCATGTGCCCTGCATGCATGAGCCGCAGGCAAGCATAATCTCCTCCTACACCCTCCGCCGGATCGATACAGGCATCGTAAAGGGTTTTATCGATCCTGATCATCTCAGTACCCATGATCCCCGCGCTTCGCTTAATCATGGGATTGTACGGAAATGCCGACGCAACCCAGATCCATCGATTCTGCAATCTGGCAATTTCCTTTACTGTCTCGACCGCCTCAGTAAAATCCTGATCCTGGCTGAATATCAGCGCGACATCGTACTGATTCGTGATCGCCATTCGCACGACATCGATTTCCAGTCGGAGATCGATGCCCTTCTCTCTGTTATTCTTTACAGTACGGCTATAGGTGCGGACTCCCCTTGTACCCATCGCGGCAAGTTTATTTACCCAGAACCGGTTCCAAAATGGATTCTCATGACGGTCGGGGATCCCTGTGTAAAAAAGAACCTTGATGAGATTCCAGTCTTTATCACGGCAGACTTTGGCAGACAGTAATAAGGGATCGTAATCGGGCCATGCGCATCCGAATACCTTTCGGGCTGAATGGTAGAGATTCTGCCCGTCAAAGAAGGCGTAACAGCGTTTTAATGGTGGCTCTTTCGTTTGAGGTGCCCCTAAAAGATAACCTGCCGGAGGCAATTAAGCTGATCCGGCAGGCAGGAATTTCTATTTGCTATATACCACATAAAGGCCCTCCCGTCAACCCTTACACTCTCCACCCGACAGCAAATTTTGCCCGCTCGGAATTATCGAGAAGCTGTCCGATGTGATCAGCTAGCTTTTGTTCCTGATTGTCGATTATGTCGTGAGGCATAAATTAATCGTATCCCAGAGTAGCGAATCTATCAATCCGGTCACCGTTTAACAGAGCTTGACAGGTGCCAGGTCATGTGGTATATATAAGTCAGCGGATGTTGGCGAAGCCGATGATCCGCTTTTCCTATTTAGGACTGAATTTCCAGACCTCGAAGCTGACAGGGCTGATCACCTTAAAGTCTTCGGCAAGAGTTGTCCTGCCCAGTTTCTTCGCCAGGTATTTTGCCAGTCTCATCTTCACCTTGCCTCCCTTTGACTTCACGATCCCGCTTTTCCTCTTTAATTGATAATTCACGCAGCCTGTGAGAACGTCGATCGCCTGAATGAGCATTGACGCATGCGACTCAAGCATTGTCGCATTCAGCACCTGCCCAAGCTTGCTCACCTCCCGCTCGAAATATCTTGTGCTGACTTTCGGCCTGAGAAGATAATCAGCGACTACAATGCACTTATTGCCGCTTTTCATCCTGTTCCGGATCACCAGTTTCGCGCAGCCGATATAAGCTTCCCAGGTGCCCTTGAAGTGGCGGGCAACATCGATCCGCGGATCTGTCTTGTCGAGGAAGAACACTACAATCCGCACAGGCCCTGAAAGGGCAATATCTATCAATTTCTCGTAGATGGATACCGTCTCGTAAGTCACCCTCTTGAACTTGAACTCAAAGTCCCGCCCCTTCCCCACCAACCCGGCTTTGGCTTCAGCCTTTACTTGCGAAAGCGCCTCCACAAGTTCCGACGTATCGTCGACAAACAGGAAGCCAATCGCGAAGTAAGGCTGTGACACATCACTTGCCAGAACTCCGGACTCATCCATAAAACAAAACGACGGTGTCGGCATGTTTTCTACACTCTCCACCCGATCCGCCGCAGGGGACGGGCGATTTTCTTTATCTGTTTCCCGACCGCAAACTTCGCTCGCTCCGAGTTATCGAGAAGCCGCCCCGCCGCGGCGGGCCAGCTTTTGTTCCTGGTTGTCGATTATGTCGTGTGGCATATTTTTATGAAATATTTTTGGACATTCCATTTTCGTTCATTGTCTTTTAGTATTGCTTTTACTTCCCTTATTGCGTATGTACGGCATTCGAACCAATGAAATATCATTAAGAAAAACAGAGCTAACTGGAAACTTGCCGCTAACACAAATAAGAACCAATTATTGTTCATACTCATAAATAGTAATGCAATAATTAATATGACAGATGACTCAATGTCAGACCAGAACCAACCCCAACTGTCAAGCGTTGACCTAACTAGCTGTTTGTCTATTTTGGGATCATTGAAAGAGACATATGGATAAAATATTGCGTACATTGCATCTTGTCGACTTTTCTTTAGTTGTTCCTTGAGTTGTTTATTTACTTGAAATCCTGTTTCACGAGCCAGATTAAGAA
>DASWIV010000186.1:0-7784 GCA_036397475.1 bacterium | reverse complement strand
TCGGAGCCTGCAGGCGGACCTTCTCCATCGCCTGTGACGTACCATGTTGTGGTATGCGATTGTCCTGCATCCGGATCGGTATATATGACGTAATAAGTGATTGCGTCGTCGATGGAGACCACCGCATTGTAATCACCTTTATCGATTTCATCTTCAATTCCGGTAACAATCGGAGGAGTGTTCGGTTTGATATCTGAGATAGTCAAATCCACTTTGAAGTACGCTGCCAGCGGATCAGTGTTCGCGAGATTTGGTGTACCGAATTCATTCGTGTAATCGAAGTCCTTCGTTTCAAAGATCAGCCAGCAGAATTGATCGTCCGGACCTGAAAAAATATCAGCTGGAATTTCTACATGATAAGTCGAGTAGTTATCTCCGCCAGGCAAGGCAATAAGTTCGGGATCAAAGGTCTGGACCGTAGACACAACCGACGATTCAATAATGATATCGAAATCGTGAGGATTCCCATCGCTTGTCTGCCAGCCAAAAGCGTCGATATCGAGGATCAGATTTCCCCCGTTGTCGGAATTATCTATGAAATAGAGATTTGAGGAGTCGGTGACCTTTATCGTCTGGATTTCGGGAGCGTTTGATGGGTGGATATCAAGAGCTTCCCAGTTAGCGATTACAGCGTAGCCGTAATTGATTCCTGTTCCATTAGGGAATCTCAGCAGGTAATTACGCGTGTTTGTTCCTCCTGCGGTAAATACTCCATTATTTGCGGTATCAATCAGGAATGTGAAAAGGTCTTCATCGGCAGATAATCCATCGGCGTAATATTTGAACGGACATAGTGACGCTGTTCCCGCGAATCCGGGCGACGCAAGGTCGCCGGGTGTATAACTGAATAGTGGCGGACCGCCTTCCGAAAATTCACTGATATTGAACCAGCGCGTGTAACCGTCGGGACCACCCGTGTTTGTATCGGGATCCTGGATTACCAACTGGTCGGTTCCCGGTACCGGATAAGTCAGGTCGGAATTGTAATCAAGCGATGCTGACCCGTTTCCCATGAATACGCCGCGGACATCGTAGCCATTGTACTGGTAGAGTCCGGCGAACGGATGAGTCATGCTGACATCGATATCCACATCAGTGTAATCCGCTCCGAAAGAAATGTTGTTGATGCTGAATCCCAGTTTTGGAGGGGAGCCGTAGAGGAACGTAGTTACATTAGCCGTGAACTGAGTAGAACGAACCGGGACCGATTCAACGGTGGAATTTTCAGTGTCAATTGAGATTTTCCAGAATCCCCAGAGGTTCGTAGCTGAAGCCTGATGCTCGATATTCTGGTTCCCCGGAGACTGATGAGTTGTGGAAACTGGATTATCCGCCCTGCCTGAGCAACTTAAGATTGTTATGCAGATTATTGAGATGAGGAGTACACGTGGGAACATGGGTTTATCCTTTAATATATGGAGGTCGGGACCAATAAAATTCGGAGTAAGGGTCTGATTAATTATAGTGGAAATCGGACGAAATTTCTTAATGAGTTAATCCGACACAATACAAAAAAACCGGCTCGATTGAGCCGGTTTGTCATTTATGTATTCCTGATACCCCTATCCCATAAGCCATTTACAGATTTTTTTCTATTCGTAGTCGTAGCATAGGTCATCAAGCATGTCCCTGATCCTCTTCCAGCTTTTCTTCAGAAGCCTCGAGAGGTAAGAACGGGAAATTTTCATTCTCCTTGCGACAAGCTTGGGTTCCTGTTCCTGCATAACGACCGAGACAAACGCTTCTTTTTCCTTTTCAGGAAGCAGCTCGACACATTCATAGATCCGATCGAGGAGGAATGAATCTTCCGCATTTTCGTCCGGATCGGGTTCGTCTGACGTCAGGTTCTGCATGAGCAGGGACAACTGCTCATTTTCTGACATATTTTGCGGATGGCGCGTGTGTTTCTGAAGGTAAGTGAGGGCGCGTCCGCGTATGCGGAAACGTGCGTAGGTTGAAAATTTGAAGCCGCGACCGGGTTCGAATCGCTCGACAGCTTCGACGAGTCCGACTACCCCTTCCTGGAAGAGATCGAGGTAGACCTGTTCTGAAGGTTTGAGGATTGTGACGATCTTACAAACCAGGGGCTGATACCTGTAAATCAACTCCGACCTGGCGTCCATATCTTCCCTGTCCTTGTACTTTTCCCATAAAAGACGTTCCTCGGCAGGTGTCAATAATGGGATTTTCGAAAGTTGCTTGAACAATTCGTCCGCGAATGCAGCCACATCAATCTCCGGGTTTACGGACACCATGAACGCGATTATGCCTCATTGTGTCCGGATTTACAATGGAGGTGCGATTGAATTTTTGGAATGGGAAAATAACTGCGATCCTCGTCAGGCTTATCCGCCTAAATCTCCAACAGTTATTTCTCCTCCAGGTTCCGCGTCCTCCCCGCCATCCCCATAAGTGCGATAAAGTAAATCAGGATGGTGGCGAAATTTAATAAGCAATCAGCTTTCCAAATTATCAGTATTGGCTGGTTCCACCTCAGGAACCCTATCCTTCCGACGGTCTCATCGACGCTGTGTGACTTTTAAAATGTACGCCTGTGCCTCGCAGAAAATTTTCTTAACCCCTATAAAATTTTTCCTTTTTAGAATGCCCGGGCAGCTGAAATCCTCGATTGGGACGGGACATTATGTCCGTATGTCCCAATTAGTACAATTTTCACATTTTTAAACAACCTTTATGCATCCTGAAGAGTATTATAGTGACTGAAATTGAAAAATCTGCTTAAAAAATGTTTATTTTTCGAGATTTTTCATTTTTTTTGCTTTTTATTGACAAAAATATGTTATCTAAACATGAGAAAATTTGTCTTCTATTGGATTATATTGCTTTGCGTCAATTCCGCCTGCGGACCTCATGCCCCCCTTCGTATCCTCCTGTACTATAATGTTATTTGTCCCCCTTTCTTTTTCCGCCCTTTCTGGTGTATACTTATAATCAGGTGTGAAAGGCATCGCGTTTTTGCGTGCAAATTTTTTTATTTCTACAGGTCCCTTTTGGCCGCTACAAGGATTAAAGTTAATGAAATTTAGATTATTACCGGTGCTGACGCTAATCGTCATTGGCATTGTGGCAGGTTGCCAATCTCACAAAAATCCAACCACACCCACAAACGAAATTACACAGACGCAGAATCTGCCGGACACTAAACCGGCCTCAAGCAAGCTCTGGGGTTACTACAACATGGTCGCGGACCTTGAATCCGAGACCATTGAAGCTCTCCCGAATAGAATCTCCCAGGCTCATATCAACGCGACACAGCCATTGAATAATTCACTTGGCCTGAGTGTGCATATCGATCCATCCAGCAATTTCCAACAGGGTTATGTGGTTGTCAACGTAGGGATAACTCATCCATTCCCGAACAATCCTAACCTGACCGGATTCGACACCCGAGGCATTTTATTGACTACCGGAAGTCTCGAGGCGAATGGGTTGAAACTAGCGGGTCCTGGAGATCCTGACCTCTTGAACGCCGATGGATGGACTCGATGGTGGAACCCATCCGAATTCACCACGCCCGGCTTGTTCGGTTACACACCGGGAAATTTCCATATTTATCCCCCGGGCGTATCTCTTGACGCTAATATAAATCCGTACAAGATTTTCGCTGACGGCCTCCTGGAATCCACGAGTCCGGATCTACTTGCAGTTCTTCCCCTGACGGATACAAATGGCCGCGCTATTTTCCGGGCAGGAAGCACGAATCACAGGTTTTACACCATTCAATTCCCGGTTAATGGAACTCCGAAAATATATTTTGACTACGCTATCGACGCGAGCTGGTCTCAGCCTGCGGTCAAGCCGCCGGTTAATCTTCCGGGTGACTTTCCGATCTACGCCAACATGCCCGAAGCTTTTCTGATGAAGCCATCGGTCATATCAAACACTCTCCAGGGTATTCCCGGAGGTGGCGGAACCGGAGCCGGTGAACTTGTCTTGAAAGTGGAAATTTTCGACTGGCAGGCGTGGGCGAACTTCAAATATACCGATCAGGTCCCGTACGTAAACCTGTATTCACCGTACATAGACTTTGATAATCCATCATTATCCAAAGAATTAACCTCGAACAGCATAAAAATTACCGCAACCGCTCAGGGAACTACTCATAACGCCGGAAAAATCCCGGTGCTGATCGAAGTCCCAGCACTCGATGCGAGTTACAAACAGGGACCCCAGGCTGCGCCGGATGGAAATGTCGCAGCTTATTACCTGCTCGACATCAACGTTGCGAGCCTTGATTGCACCGCGGACGAAAACGTAATCTGCGACGATTCGGTGTCAATTGACACAAAGGCAACCATTTCAAGCGCCGTGTGCGCTCCGTATGATCCAAGTGACTGGTATTCCTTCGTCGTCCCGTCGGGCGTAATTATGTCCGGCACAATTACACTCGAAAACAACAACCAGTACGATACCGACCTGTATATTTATGATGGCTGTCCCGGAACTGCACTATACTCAAAGCTCACACTTGGAAAAGTGGATGAGGTCCTGGCCATTGACAATATCGAGCCTGGAATTTATTACGCTTCGGTAATTCCGGGAGAAAGCGCAGATGGCGAGTACCAGATTTACACGCTCAAGATGAACCTGGGCTTTGAGGGTGAAAATTGCACCGCTGACTCTAACAATGAATACACCTCCGCCGCATTCATCGGACTTTTGAACGACGCTTCCGATTCAGTGTGTGCCGGTGGCGACCTTCGCGACTGGTACATGTTGACGGTACCCTCGGGCAAAGTAGCAGGAGGTACGATTTACCTCGACAACCAGTCGACCGGCGATATCAATATCAGGATCTATGACGAATATCCCGGGGCGATCACGTGGTGGGGATATAACACGGGATCCCAGGACGAGCTGGTAAATATTCCAGGACTTGGACCAGGAAATCATTACGTTGAAATTTACGCACAGGGATCAGCTCCCGATGACGACCGCATGTACACGATCTCCACAAATCTGTCGATGCAGGATTTCACCTGTGGATCGGATGATACAAACGATTCATACCTGGTGGCAGACGATATCGGACTGAATGCTCAGGCTTCGGGAACAGTCTGTTTCCCCGGCGATATCGACTGGTATACGTTTAATGTGGCAGAAGGAACTTCTGTCGATGGGACCATAACCCTGAGCGGAAATCTCACGTACGACAACGATATGTACCTTTACCTTGATCCCCAGGGCGCACCTATCGCGACCGCTACAACTCCGGGTATCAACGATGAGTCGATTGATACCGGCAAACTGGCTGAAGGGAAATACTATATAAAGGTAACCGCGCATCCCGCTGTCGGATCAGGTGTTCAGAACTATACCCTCAACACTGATTTCGAGACATCGAATGTAGGCGATTTCACTTTCCAGATTCACGCTCACATAATCACCGCGAACGACGGATCGAGTCCCGCTACAACCGAGGCCCGGGTACATAACGACATTGCATGGGCGAACGAGTTCTGGGGCAAGTGGGGCGGAAGTATAGAGCTTACCGAGATCGATTACATTAACAGGACCTCCTGGCTGGCTGCAAGCACCAGCGAGATGCAATCCTGTCACCAGCAGTACAGGGATACTTCAGGGCCTATAAATGTATATTACGTGAATTACGTAACCGATCTTGAAAGCGCTGCCGCCTACGCGATCATGGCGTGCAGGTACAATCAGCAGAACCATAACATGACGTATATCGTTAATACTGATTATGGCACTGGCCGTACACTCGCCCATGAACTTGGCCACGCTTTCAGCCTGTTGTTTGACGAATACCTTCTGGATTTCTATACGTGCGCACAGATCAAGAGCGGCTCCTGCGCTCCGGGAACGATCGACGCATGGTGCTCACCAAGCGATGCGACTCCTGGGAACATAATGTACTGGCATTACACAAATCTTACTCAACCAACCCAGTATTTCATGAGTCAAAAGAACTGGCAGACTCCGGAAAAACCTATTGACAGCCAGGTTGAGAACTGGGTCTATTTCCATACAAACTACAAGAACAATTTTTAATGCGATAAGAATTTAGATATGATTTTCAGGGAGAACATAATGAAGAGATTTACATTATTAATGATAACCGCGATGCTTCTGGTGTCGGGAGCGGCATATTCGCAAAGCATTTCAGGCGCAGCTACCGGTGATCCTGTCAGGGATATCCGCCTGATGCTTACCGCTCCGGACAATGGAATGTTCGAATTCTGGTCCACCGATGAGATCGTCAACGCTGTAATTGAAATTTACTATAACGATCCGGTGGACGCTGATTTCCATGAACAGGTGGTTTATGGAGCGGTTGTACTGGCTGGAAAAACCGGCGATGACCGAGTCCTGGATATGTTGATCGACGCTATCGATACTCATCCGACTGCTGCACTTTACGCACTGGGAAATTTCCCGAATGTCAAAGCACTCAACGCACTTGTCGGAAGTATCAGGCTGGAGGATCCATCAGCACGCGAAAACGCCGCCGAAGGCTTGAGAATGATGGGAGCACCGTCGGAAATCGAAGACGTTGACGCATGGGTCGCGGCTCTGGATCACGGCATAGCGGAACTTACGTCATGGATAGCGGTAGAACCTGAATGGGATGTAAAGGAATATTTCCAGGACGCCAGGGGCAACCTTCAGTTGATGCGCCAGAAAGCATTAAGCCATTGATTTAAATAAGAATTGCAAGCAATAACTGCCACCCGGAAGTGGCAGTTTTTTTTTTAATTTTTCAATCAACTGAAGATGCTGATTTTGAAGACTCGCAAAGTTCTTCAAACAACAGGGCGGAATAATCCAACAACTACTCCATTGATCATTACATTGTTGGGATTGTCCACCACAATGTCTTCGTACCTGGTATTCTCAGGATGAAGAATAATAGAATTACCTTTGCGTCGGAACCGTTTGAGCGTGGCTTCCGGCTCGATATCTTCCACAATCGCGACGACGATCTCATTCTCGCGCGCAGTCGCCTGGCGCTTAACGATAACAATGTCTCCGTTGTGGATGCCGGCTTCGATCATGCTGTCTCCGTTTACCTTCAGCGCGAAATGCTCTTCGCCCCTGAGGTACTCGCCGCTGATAACGAATTTTTCGTCGCTTGTAGTGAGTGCGGCTTCCGGCATTCCTGCGGCAATACGTCCGACCAGCGGAATCGCCCTGATGTCTTCCTTCACAAGTTCACGACGCTTTTCAAGGTGCCTGAACTCTTTTGGGAATTCCTTGATGGTAATTCCACGGGAGTGTTTTCCCTGGCGGTCGATCCAGCCTTTCTTCTCCAGGGCAAGAAGGTGATCGTAGGCTCCCTTGACAGTGAAGTCGAAATTATCCGCGATGTCGCGGATGGTTGGAGGACGTTCGGTGTCCTGAATGTAGTTGATGATGAAGGCGAGAATTTCCTGCTGTCGATCGGTTAGTTTCCGTGCGGGCATGGAAACCTCCATGTAGTATTTATTATTAAAATCGCATTATTACAGCTAAATTTTCATATACTATACCTTATTTTACCACTTTTGTGAAGAGTAAAAGTTAAAAAACTTAAAATAATTATATGAATGAATTTCAGACCGCAAAAGCCGGCATCTGGTCCCAGGTTTGTCCTTCCAATAAACGCCCGGTTTTTTTCTTATTTACTCCGCCCCACTGTTTAAAGAAGAATGGGACATTCGATTCCAGGCATTGGTTGCGGATATCAATAACCCAGTTTTCATCCATCGGGCGTGAGCCGGGACCAGACTCTCCTCCTACAATCACCCAGTCAATTTTTCCAA
>DASWIV010000185.1:0-3641 GCA_036397475.1 bacterium | reverse complement strand
AATCCGGTTTTCTGTGCTATCTCACTCGACGCCTTCTTCAGCTTGTTGATCTTCTCAACGATATGAACCGGCTTTCGAATGATATCTTCCTGGTCGGCAAGCGCTCTGGTGATCGCCTGTCGAATCCACCACGTCGCGTAGGTTGAAAACTTGAATCCCTTGGTATGGTCGAATTTCTGTACCGCCCTCATAAGGCCGAGGTTTCCTTCCTGGACAAGGTCCAGGAAACTTAACCCCTGTGTCTTGTACTTTTTGGCGATCGAAACGACCAGCCTCAGGTTCGCCGTGGTAAGTTTCTTACGCGCTATTTCCTTCTGGTCGAGATTGTACTGTTCGCCTGAAATAATTTTCGCGAGCTGTACTTCCTCTTCCGGGGTAAGCAGCGGCACCCACCCGATTTCTCTCAGGTAGATTTTCACTGAATCGTCGATCTTGATGTCGTGAGAGAATTTGACATCAGAATCGAGCACATTCCTGGGCTCGGCTTTGCGCTTCTGCAGTAAATCGGACAACGTAGGTGTCCTGTTTTCGTCGGAAACGACTTGCATTTTGCGCGAGCGGCTTGATGAACGTGCGTTCAGCCTGCCATTGGTTTTTTTTGTCGCGGGACGTCTGGTCAGAAGGGTGATTCTTTTTCTTTCGATCGATTTAAAGATCGCTTCAAGTTCGTCCTTGCTGACTTTCTGGCACTGGGCGACAGTATCCCTGACCTCCCTTTTGGTCAGGATTCCCTCTTCCCGTCCTTTTTCAAGCAGATCCTTATAAAGGTCGTGCTTGCAAACTTTTTGTGGGACTGGTACCTGCCTTTGAGGCATAAACTATTATCACCACCGTGATTGGTTTGGGAATCTACGGACAGTTTTCACTGTCCATTACTTCTATCTTAGATACCTTATTTACTTCATAAATAATCAAAAGCACAAAAAAATCGCTGAGGAATTTACCCTCACACGTTAACTTCACAACAGATGATTTTCCATCCAGATTCTAAAGGACTCCATGCAGAATGCCCCATGCTTATCCCGTGAAATTGATAAACTCAATCCGTTCTCACCTTGCGAAACCCATAAAAAAGGCTCCGCTTTTTAAATACGAGCCTCTCAATCCTTCGGTATACAGCCACATTCTATATACTCGACTAATCACGCCTCGTCAAGAGCTTTTACCTACAGAATTTTAAAGAAAATTACGGATTTGCCTAATCTATATGAATATTTTACCACAGAAAGGTATCATGTAGGCCTGAATGGGGCTGAATTATGCTTTATATCATCGCTACACCTGTCGGTAACATGGACGATATCACGCTCAGAGCGCTGAAAACGCTCGGTGAGATCGATATATTGGCCTGCGAGGACACCCGCAGGACCCGTAAAATCTACGAAGTCCACCAGATCAGCCCTCCAAAAAAGATCATCTCGTACCGCGAAGATAACGAAAAAAACGCCGTGAAGGGCATCCTGAAGCTGCTGAACGATGGTCTGACAGTGGGAATGTGCTCCGATGCGGGATATCCCGGTATTTCAGACCCCGGATACAGGCTGGTATCGGAAGCGGTTCAGAATGGCGTTGAAATTACGGTAATACCAGGGGCGTCATCGATAATTCCAGCCCTGATATTGTCGGGACTTCCATCGGATTCCTTCACTTTTAAGGGATTTCCACCCAAAAAACCGGGAAAAATGAGGAAATTTCTGGAAATCGATATGGAGTCGGAAAAATCGCTGATTTTCTTTGAATCGCCATATAGAATCGGTAAATTCCTGAAGGCTGCGTATGAGGTCTATGGGGACAGGGACGCGGCTGTTTGTATTGAGCTTACGAAGAAATTTGAGAGAGTGAGCAGGGGTAAAATATCCGAATTAGCCGCTGATTTTGCGGAGGGGAAAGTAAAGGGTGAAATTGTGGTGGTTATTGCGGGGATCAGGGATTGAATATACTGTCAGCCGAACAGATCATTGAACTTCTAAACCTCCAGCCTCTTCCGATGGAAGGAGGTTACTACCGGGAGACGTACCGCGCCGAAGATAAAATTCTGGTCGACGCGCTTCCAGACCGGTATATAGATAACAAACATTTTTCAACAGCGATTTATTACTTCCTTACTCCCGATACATTCTCCGCGATGCACATGCTTCCAACCGACGAGATTTACCATTTTTACCTCGGCGATCCTGTCGAGCAGGTGAGGCTGTATCCCGACGGAAAATCAGAAGTCGTTACATTAGGTTCGGATATAGTGAATGGTGAACTCATTCAGACTTTTGTTAAGGCGGATGTATGGCAGGGATCGAGATTGATGGAGGGTGGAAGTTTTGCACTGATGGGAACGACAATGTCGCCGGCATTTGATTTCGGGGATTATGTCGCGGGCGAAAGGGACAAGCTGATTGAGATGTATCCTGATATGAAAGAATGGATCATGAAGTTGACTCGTGCGTAGCACGATCGCGTCGACAAGCACGGTCGATTTGCAGGTACGGATTAGAATGATATCTATTCAGCTGGCTCTCTATGCTTGTCGTCGCTACCCGGATCATTTTCGGGCTGATGTATAGTCTTCTGATAATTGGTAGTCTGGAAAAGCACCCTCAATAAAGATATTATTAATGCGCAAGTAACATGCTCATTAAATTTTCAAAGACAGTCAGCCTCGACGATATCTCCCGCTTTACCGAACGATGTGAATCGCTTGGGGTCCACTACAAATTCATCCAGGAAAGGTCCGTCAGCTACCTCGTCATCGAGAGCGCGGAAGAATCGAAGATCGACGAACTTTACCACCAGTTCCGGCACGTCGATTCTGTCGACCACATCATCCGCGATTTCAAAAAGGACAACCCACTCGACAAAATCGAGCCTGTGAAGATCAAGGTCGGAAACCGCTGGATAGCAAAGGACCACCGCCCGGTCGTGATCGCCGGAAGCCCATATCTGGAAAGCCAGAAGCACGCGGTCGAATTAGCGAAAGAGCTGGCGTCGATGGGAGTACATCTTTACAAGGGCGGGCCGTACCGTCCGGGGGAAAATCTGACCGCCAAAGCGCTCTATGAACGCTCGGGGTCCATTATCGCGGAAATTTCAAAGAAGGCTGGGATACCGTCGACAGGACTGGTCGAAGTGCTGGCGTCGAAAGTCGCATTATCGAGCCTTGGCGCGGTTGTTCATCACCTGCCGGGACATCTGCTGTTTGAAACCACAGCGAGGTCGCAAATGTCGAAGATCGGGACCCCTGTTCTGGTGGAAAGGCACCCGGAAGCGTCGACAAACCTGTGGCTTGAAGCTGCCGGATCGATTGTCGCGGATGGAAATCCTGCCATTGCGCTGGTTGAAGGCGGGCGCGCTGGAAAAAATGGGCGGATCATCGATCTTGTTGACTGCGCGAGGATAATTGAAAAATGTCCGCTCCCCCTGGTAATGAATGTGTCGATAGCGTCGAAATCGGCTGATGAAGTTGCAAGACTGTCGCGGGCAGCGCTTGCGATGGGTGCGAGTGGAATTATGGTGGATGTCCATTTCAAACCGACAGAGGGATTATTGTCGGATGGATTCTGCCTGAACCTGAATGAATTCGGGAAACTTACCGAACTGATAAAACCGCTTTTATAAAACGAAGAGGACGGAGGAAACACCTTGCAGGA
>DASWIV010000184.1:0-2594 GCA_036397475.1 bacterium | reverse complement strand
AGCGAGGGTGGTTACGAATAGAATGATCCTTCTTTTCGATGTGAAGATCCCGTTGATGTCCCGTGCGCGCGGCGGCATAAGAAAGCCTGCTCTTTATCGAGATAAGATGTTGCAGATTACCGGGAAGCGGATCGTTCAGGGGACCCGTAATTTATTATACACTTTAGAATCGAAAATCAGGAATGGCGGCAGAAATTTTTAATCATCATTTTTCCCGGGATCGGTGACTTCCGCGATGCGGATCACTTCTTCGAGGGTGGTTTCGCCCTGGTCGACCAGGTCCCACGCGGAATCGAGGAGGGTGTTCATGCCCTCGCGCTTGGCGGTCATACGAAGGCTTCGTGGCGATACCGATTCAAGCAGGTACGATCTGATCTTTTCACTCAATTCAAAGCCTTCGTGGATGAGAATTTTCCCCTCATAACCGGTGTATTCGCACTCTTTACACCCGGCACCACGGTATGAAATTATGGATTTTTCCTCGATGCCCAGGAGTTCGTAAGATTCGCTGGACACCTCCCGCTCGACACGTATCCGGCAATGCGGGCAGATCCTGGCGACCGTGTTGAGTCCAAGGATGCCCATCAAGCTGGCGGCGGCCAGATGGTCGCTTCCCACAAGGTGCCTGAAGGTCTGAAGCGCGGAAAAACTTCCCTGGGCTTTTATGCCTGATACTACAAGGCGCCCTGAGAGCGCTGCTTCGATAGCGTCGTTTACCTTCACGTTTTCAATTTCCGGAAGGAAAACGCACTCCGGGTTCCGGGGGATATGCCGGACAAGATCGCCGTTTTCCGATCCGTTATTTTCCTGTTCATCAACGACCGCATGTTTCGCTTCGTCGATAATTTCATCGAGGGTATGAATTTTTCTTTCTTCGCGTTCAAGATGTTCGAACTCGCCTATTTCTGTGGAGAATTCGGAATAGTACGCCATCTGCAGTGAATAATTCGCGAGAAAATCGAGGACCGGGCTAAGCAATGTATTATCCGGAGCGCTGACAAGGAACAATCCCCATCGGGCACCAAGAAGGCGCCGGATGAATCCGTCGGTTGGAGGCACCAGAAAGCTTTCAGGTTCGAAGTTGATGAACTCGAACGGGTTGTCCGACTCGTAAGTCATTGCCTATTAGTATCGCACAAGAATTCCCGATTACCCAATAAAACAAGGGTCCGGCGAGCCAATAAAAGAAAAATCCGCGGTTTTTTTCCGCGGATGTGAGCTTTTTATTGCAGGGGAAATCATTCTACCCAGTCGGCAATGAATACGTTCGTGTTGCCTTCGTGGGATTCATTTCGATTTGAACAGAAGACAATTTTTGAACCGTCGGGACTGAACACCGCAAATCCATCGAATCCGGGAAAGAAAGTAACCTGCTCGAGATCCCCGGTTTCAATATCGATTATCCAGAGGTTGAAGTCCATGGGAGATTCCGACTCCCTGTTAGAGGAAAAAAGAAGGCGATTTCCGTCAGGGAAGGGATAAGGAGCCCAGTTGGTTTCATTGTCATGGGTTATCCTGGTTAAGTTCGCGCCATCCCGATCCATGATCCAAAGGTCCATCCGGGAAGGATGGTAAAGGTTTTGAGCAAGCAATTCATTGTACTGCTGAATCTCGTCTTCCGTTTCAGGATGATAAGCCCTGAAAACTATTTTACTGGAATCGTAAGTGAAGAATGCGCCACCGTCGTAACCGAGGGTATCGGTAAGCTGTTTCTTGTCCGAGCCATCCGGGTTCATTGTCCATATCTCAAGATCGCCGGATGACATCGAGGTGTAGACAATCAGGCTGCCGTCAGGTGCGTAAGTGCCTTCCGCGTCATAGCCGGGAGCGTCGGTAAGTTGCACGAGATTGCTGCCGTCAGGATCAGCTTCGAAAACATCCCATTCAGGATGGAATTTCCAGACGTAGCCCAGAGATTTATCCACGGGAGGTGGACAGTCTGTATGGAAAAGATGTGTGGATGCATAGATGATTTTATCGTTATCCGGGTATTTGTAATATGCACAGGTCGTGACACCGTCGCCGGTGGATACCATGTTGAACTCGCCAGACTCAATATCCATTACAAATATCTGGTCGCATTCACCCGACTCCACATGCCGCTGGAAAATGAGGTTTTTGCCGTCGCTCGAGAAATAAGCTTCTGCGTTTTCCCCTTCGAATGTTAACTGGCGGAGATTAGCGAGGTGATTTTCACCTGGGAATTCGATCTGGCCACCTTCAGATACTTCCGCAGGCTCATCCATAGTTCCCTGAGGTCCGGAAGCGTCGGGAGCTGCAGGTTCCTGCCGGTCAATATCAGATGCACCTGAGTTGCCGGTACTTCCATTTTCCGGTTGTGCCGGAGGACAGCCAAAAAGGAAGACGGTCAAGAGAGTGAAAAAAGTAACAAGAATTATTTTCGACATATTAATCACCTTTAGAAATTAATCTGGAGCGTGCATTGTAACACCGGTACTTCAATACGTCACCCCCGGGAAAGCCTAATTTCTAATGCAATTAAACGGCTTGACTTGAAATGGAAGGCAGGGTATTATTGCGAATGATTACTATTAACATTAAATATCTGGTTGCGGATTAGTGGCAACAACGGT
>DASWIV010000183.1:0-9377 GCA_036397475.1 bacterium | reverse complement strand
CAAAGCGACTCAGAACCGTGTACATCATGTCATTGAACAGTTCAATCAAGATCAGCCGTGGACGGAATCATAAGCGTACTCGCAAAGTTGAAACTTTTACGGTGAAAACCAATCGATACCCCTGCAATTTCTGATTTAATTTTTGCATCCCGACGCCTGATTCATTTAAAACAAAGGACACAAGAAACAGAACTGCCTGGCCGCGACACGCACAAAAAACAAGTTTAGGCAGTAATAAACAAGTCTGGAATCAGTGCCGCACCATAACTGCCCTGCCCCTGCCAAAGGCGTCGGGATGCATGAAATATGAGGTTATCCGCCAAATCAGACAGGCAGTATACTGATGGCGGAACAGGCTAGCCTGGGATAAAAATAGCATATATTTGGTATATTGTCAAGTATAGACAATTTTGTTTTGGATGATCCTGATTTCTTTTCTCAAGAACCTCATTCTCTCAGGATCGCGAATCTCCGAATTTGCAATACGCAACGAAGGTTCCTCGGTCTCAGTCAATGCAAAAAAAAAAGGTCGACATTCGAATTCCGCATTACCATAACCCTGGCAACTCACCTACACTTGCGGCCCAATTTTTCAGAGAGCAATGAGTGATAATCCACCGCGGCGGACGCGCTCCGGCGTTTAGGAATGCGTATGAGGAGTTTTGCGCTTCCAGTCAGGATGCGTGATGGTCCGCCGCGGCGGACGCGCTCCGGCGTTTAGGAATGCGTATGAGGAGTTTCGCGCTCCCAGTTACAAAAAAATCCCGGCGAGTGCGCCGCCGGGTTGTACATTTTTATTGGAAGGTTATATTCTAATTTGACTTCGGTTGAACCTCAATGTCAACAGTCTGGCTATCCGTGTTATCGTCGGTGTCACGGACAAGCACGGTTATCATGTACGTCTTAGCCTCGTTGGGTACGTTCCAGACTGTGATCCTGCTGGTTGGACTCACCAGTGTACCTCCGTCTGTTGTCCAGAAATATTCCAGATCATCGGCGCTGTCATTATTATCTTCCGCCTCGACTTCGAGTATCACCGCATCGCCAGCGTAGATGGTTTCGCGATCGGCGAAAATCTTGGTGATCTGTGGTTCTTCGCCGCCATCTCCGCCGCCATTGAATTCGTCTTCGATCCATTGGTAAATAAGGTACGAGGCGATCGCGGAGCATCCGGATACCTGTACCGTAATAATCAGGCTTGCCAGAACCAGTAGGACGGTCATTTGTTTACGCATTTTTGTGTTACCTCTTGCCACTTCCAGATTATATCAGCCTAAAGAGGGCATGTCATCAAGATGGGGATTATCCTTTTAATGTTCATTAAGGTAAAATTTCTTTTGGGCTTGAGCCCAAATGCCCTTGCATAAGTACCATCTAAATATTATCCTCATGTCTGGGGGATTAATGAGGGTGAGATAAAGTAATGGATATCAGTAAACGCGACCTTTTACACGAAGGGAAGGCTAAGCGGGTCTACGCAACAGACCAGGATGGTTTATACATCCAGGTATTCAAGGATTCGGCGACCGCGTTTGACGGAATCAAAAAAGCCACGATAGAGGGCAAAGGAACTATTAACTGCCGGGTATCGTCGAAGATGTTTACATATCTCGAAGAACGCGGCATCAAGACTCATTTTGTAGAACTCCTCAATAATAATGAGATGGTAATACGCGGAGTGAAGATCATTCCGGTGGAAGTAGTCGTGCGGAATATCGCGGCTGGGTCGATGGTCAAGCGGCTTGGGTTCGAGGAAAACCGGGTACTTCCATTCGCGATCGTTGAATTTTATCTGAAAAATGACGACCTTCACGATCCGCTAGTGAACGACGATCACATCCTGGCACAGGGCTACGCGACCGAAGACGAGATCGCGCATTTAAGGGACCAGGCGAGAAAGATAAACACATATCTGCAGGAATTTTTTGAAGCGATCGGAATTAATATTGTAGATTTTAAACTGGAATTCGGACGTCTTCCGGATGGTTCCATTATCCTTGCGGACGAAATTTCCCCGGATACCTGCAGGCTATGGGACCGCGAGACTGGAAAGAAGCTCGACAAAGACCGGTTCAGGTTCGATCTTGGCGACGTCGAAGGGGCGTACCAGGAAATCTTAAACCGAACAGGCGCAGGCAACTGACAGTGACCGAAACATTTTCGGCAGAAAATAATTTTTCTCCAAACGAATCAAATCAGGATTTGTATTCCGACGATAAGCCGAAGGAAGCATGCGGCGTATTCGGGGTTTACGCGCCGCAGTCCGATGTCGCGCGAATAACATACTTCGGGCTTTTCGCGCTGCAGCATCGGGGACAGGAATCGGCCGGGATATGTACATCCACCGGTTCCCAGATGGCCTGTTACGCAAGAATGGGACTTGTTAACCAGGTATTCACCGAAAAAATGCTGAGCGTTCTGAAAGGTTCGATTGCGTCGGGGCATGTCAGATATTCCACCACCGGATCATCCAACGAGGAAAACGCGCAGCCTATTCTTGTCGAGGGGTATAAACAGGTCGGAAACAATGGTCCGAGACAGGAATACGTGACAGTTGCCCTTGCCCATAACGGCAACCTGGTAAATACCAAAGAGCTAAGGGCCAAGTGCGATAGTCTCGGAATTGAGTTGAAGAGCACATCCGACTCCGAACTGATGGCGAGACTGATCCACTATTACTACGATGGTGATATCGAGTCGGCATTGATGCAGACTCTTCCAACATTCCGAGGCGCATTCGCTATGGTTGTCCAGACGCCACGGGAACTTGTCGCGATAAGAGACCATCCCGGGATACGTCCTCTCGTGTTTGGATCGTTCATCAGTTCCAGCGAGGACGAAGGATGGGTTGTCGCGAGTGAAACGTGCGCTCTCGATATTGTCGGTGCCAAGTACGAGCACGATGTCGAACCCGGAACCGCGCTGATAATCGATGGTTCGGGTCCGAGGGTACTCAGATGGTCCAGGGCCAATCCTGGACAGGAGAATCTCTGTTCATTCGAATATATCTACTTTGCCCGACCTGACAGTATTTTCAGGGGTAAAAGCATCCACCAGATTCGACAGCGAATGGGTGAGATACTTGCAAGAGAAGCTCCCGTAGAGGCTGACATTGTGGTTGCAGTCCCCGATAGCGGCACACCTCATGCGATTGGATTCGCGAAAGCATCGGGCATCTCTTATTCAGAGGGACTGATCAAAAATAGATATGTAGGACGCACATTCATCAATCCCCAGGAACGGCTCAGGGCTTTGGGTGTCCGGATGAAACTCAATCCTTTGACGGAGGTATTGAGAGGCAAGCGGGTCGTTCTTGTCGATGATTCGATCGTCAGGGGAACCACGTCGAAGCAGATCATTCAATTACTCAGAGACGCTGGCGCTGTGGAGGTGCATTTCAGGGTGGCGAGTCCACCAGTATTGAATCCATGTTATTACGGCATAGACACCGCGGTACAGGAGCAATTGATCGCAAGCAGGTATTATAACAAGGAAAACAACTACGAAAAGCTTGGAGAATATCTCGGAGCAGACAGCCTGGCTTATCTTTCGCGCGAGGGAATGCTGGAAGCATTCGGCCACGATAAAAGTGAAATGTGCATGGCATGTCTCGATGGCGACTATCCGATTCCCATAAGCGCACAGACACGTCTCGGGCTCGGAAAATTCATGCTTGAGAAGGATGAATCAGGTAACGGGAAAGCATCCGACTCTGACACGGAGTCCAAAATAATCAAAACCTGAAATCTATTCGAATCGCAGATTCGTTTTGCAGTACAAGTTCACCCCATCGTGTGATATCCTCATCCGTGTTGGTAAAAGAGTTTATAAATAACTTAATTGTAAGGCACTGGCGTAAATATGCGGTCGTTGCGCTCGTCTGCCTGGTTTACTCATTCGGGATTCCGCTAACCGGACCGAAAGCGTACAAGGCGGAAGCGGTCCTGGTATTCAAGGAAAGGGACGATCTCAGTTATTTTGAAGACCAGCGGATTGCGGGCCAGCCAGTCCCGATATTTATTGATGAAACTCCATTCGAGTCGCAGTACGATTATGATGGGATCGTATATTCCAACTCAATTGCCAGGGAAGCTATAGGGGATCATTTCACTGAGCTGTTCGATCCGAAAAAATACACAGGCGAACTCGATTTCTATGAAAATTTCGTATCGCTGCTAGGCTATTCATACGATGGAGATTATAAGACAATAACGCTGACATACACGTACAAGGATCCTGAACTCGCGGCGGAATTCTGTAATGGTTTCGCGTACGGACTTCAAAATTATGTACAGAGGGCAGTCGTGCTGGGTAGCGTATCCAGGCTTCTGGAAACAGAGCTTGCACGTTCGAGGGAGGAATCCGAAGCAGCGCAGGAAGAAATGACCAGGCTTGCGTCGGAATATCAGATTCCTGACATCATCGCTTCTCCATCGGAATGGCTGAAAAATTACGCGGAAGCAAGGGAACAGCAGGCGTTAAGCCAGGTAAAGATGCAAGCCGCGCTGGAGGCTATCCACGTTCTAAGGCAGCAGAGGAATCGCCGCGACCTGTTAAACGCACCCGAATCGGCACCGGACACAAATATCCTCCAGGACCTGATCCTTGCGGGAATGCGCCTGAGGCTGGACCTGATGAAGGTGTCGCTGGACCTTGCCAGTGAAGGGGTTCCTCCGGATTCCGATACGCGAACGCGATTGACCACCGAAATTAACTTCCTCCAGAATTACCTTGAAAACCAGTACAAGCTTGGCCTTGATGTCGAGGTGAACGAAGTATCGCTGGAATTTCAAAAATATCATGTAGAGGATTTTGTCCAGCGGGAACGGGTTGAAGAGACGTATGAAAAGATCGCGAGAATCCCGGAACTTGAGCGGGCTATCCGTCCAGCGATCCGGCGTGCGAACCTGGCGACGTCGAAGGTGTACCTGTTCGAGAAGCTTTTGAATTATTTCAAAATTGGGGAAGATTATGAGAATATTCCCCTGATGGTTATCGATGAAGCGGTAGTCCCATACAAGCCGGTGATAACAGGCTGGAAGACACTTGGATACCTGCTCCCTACTATGCTGTTCATGTGTTCAATCTGGATAGGATTAAAGGAATCAAATTATTCCGATACGGGCATTGAAACCAATTAGTGGAGGGAATCATGAAGAGATACCTGGTACCGTACGATGCGTCCGACAATTCAACCTCTGCCCTCAAGTATGCGTTGCGATTCGCCCGAAGTATACCGGGAATCGTAAGTGTGGTTTATATCGCCGATGAAAGGGCGCTATCCAATCCGGTTTTCGATATGACCGTTATGGCGCTTCAGGCTGTAGGGACACTGGGAGACCTGATCCCGCGTGAACAGGCAAAGCTCGAGTTAAAAGCCAGGCTGATCTCACGAGGGGAAGATAAGATCCATGAACTTACGGCTTCCGAATTGTTTCATGACGCGATTGATGATGAGCTGGAAATTTCCACTTCTGTAGCTGTAGCGAACCCTCCCTTGTACCTTGCCGAAAAATCGCGTGAGTTTGATGTGATTTTCATGGGACTCTACGGCGAGATGAAAGCATTCAAGGGAGGAATGTGGGGTGGGACGTGCGAGGCGGTTATCAGAAAGGGAGAATCACCTGTCCTGATAGCGGCAACCGAATACACTGAATTTAAATCGATCACGGTGGGATTCGATAACCGTCCACGTTCCCGGCAGGCGCTGGCGTGGGCTGGAATTATTGGTTCAAGCATGGACATACCGGTCAATGTGCTTACAGTAGATGGGGATGCAAGAAAGGTTGGGGAGATAGTGGAGGAATCGAAAGCAATTCTCGACGCGTACGATACAGAATACAAGAATTTCACCGAATCGAAACGTGCGCCGGAATTTATCATCGGATACCTTGAAAAGAACACGGATACACTGGCGTGCCTGGGCGCATTCGGCGATCAGCCGGTAAGGGAATTTTTCCTTGGATCTGTTGCGGAAGCGGTAGTGAGGATAGAGAAAGTGCCGGTAATGTTATTCAAGTAAAAAAGACAGGTTGTATAAATGAACAAAATATATATATCCATTTGTATTTTAATGGTGCTCCTGGCCTCATGCTCCGGCGGGGGATCGGCGGGGCCAATAATCATCGACATCTTTCTCGATCCGGGGGATATTGTTGATCCGGATACGGATGTGAAGCTCAACGCTGCGGTCGATGGGAAGAACCTGACGTATAAATGGACAGTCGAGGCAGGATCGTTGAGGGAAGGTGCGAGGTCGGGACAGGGAAAAAGTCTGCCTAAGGTGGGAATAAGTGAAGAATCGGGAACGACCTACAGCGACTTCTTCGACAAATGGTTGATAACAGCAGACAGCGTATCCCCATCGATAAGGAGCAATTCAGCCTCGATGAGCGCATATGATGTGCTCGTCTTCGAGGCACGATCCGCTGTCTCGGTCAATCCTACCGACATATTCATGAGATCGTGGGTCGAGGATGGCGGGACAGCTATTTTCATAGGTTCGGAGATTGAGACGTTAAATTATATATGGAACGACGAGGTCACGATCCCGGAACCGGACCCTTATGCAGGAATCAACAGCGTTGGAACAAATTTCCTTCAAGGCACATACAAGGAACGGTCTGCCAGGTTTTCAAATGGATCCACGAATTTTTATGCGGATTTTTATGAAGATGGATGGGTACCGATTATTGATGTCTCCCAGGATTTAACGGTTATAGCTGCGATGGATGCATCGGGATATGTCGAGACCGGGGGAATTACGAATCTGCCGAATGACGAGGATTTTTCGACCATGCCGGTCGCGTTGAGGTTTGAATTCGGAAAAGGTGAGGTGATTTACACCAACCTGTCGCTGGTAATCCCGGATGGTGAGAATTATCCGGTAGATGAGTCAGGATTCCAATTTTTCGCTTACCTTTTCAATTCAGGCATCACGCATAATATCAGGATGCAATCGAGGGAATTACTCGACCTGGGAGGGTATTTCAATTATGCGGAAGTAATCGGATTGACCAACAGCCTGGCTGTCGGAAGTACCGGATTCGAGGCTGAGGACCTTCAGGCATTGAATTTCGTATTCAATGGGTATGAGGGATCGTACAAATTTACCCTGACCGACCCTGAGGACAGAGAATTTACACTGGAAGGCTCACCGCCGTTCTCAAGTTCGGTACCTGACCCGCTATCAGGCAGTTATGCCATTAAAGTAGAGGCACTTGATGATCCCGAAACAGCCACTTATCCATGGTGCGCGTCGATTGGCGTAAGGATCACGTCGCTGGAACTGGTGACGACAAATCCGGAAATAATATGGCGGAGTCCTGTCGAGCCGGGATTATACAATCTGGCGCTGGAGGTGACGGATGGCGCTGGCAAATCGGCGACATTCATACAGGGAATCAGGGTTGAATAAATTCGTGGATTGAACCAAATCGTGACTTGCCGATAGTATCCAAATGTGATAAGTTTCCACGGTTTCACTCACGGAATACGTGGGAAATACCGTGTTGCCTGTTAAAAATAGCAGGCGAATTGAATTTACAGGAGTCATTAAAGTGGCAGATATTACTAAGATCAGAAATGTCGCGCTGGTAGGACATGGAGACAGCGGTAAGACCAGCATTGGCGAGGCTATGATCTACAACATCGGGGACACAACCCGACTTGGCGATATAGAAGCGGGGAATACTGTCCTCGATTACCAGGATGAGGAGATCGCACGAAAAATAACGATCTCATCGTCGTTTTATCCGATTCCGTGGAAGAATGCTGAAGTATCGCTTGTTGATACACCGGGCTATGCCGATTTTATACTCGAAGCGAAATCGTCGCTTCGCGGAGTCGATGGCGCGGTAGTGGTTGTGGACGCGATGTCGGGCGTCGAGGTCGGGACAATGAAGGCGTTCGGGTACGCCGTTGAGTTAAATCTGCCACGCCTCATTTTCATTAATAAGCTGGACAGGGATAATGTAGACTTTGATACTGCGGTCGAATCGGTCAAGGAAGCGTTCGGGCGTCCGACCATTCTTACAATTCCGATAGGCCTCTCTGCACAACTTGAAGGTGTAATCGACCTTCTTACCGGGACAGCGTGGAAATTCCCGGGCGACGGTAAAAAGCCCGAGAAAACCGATATTCCCGCTGATCTGGCCGATGAAGTAGCGACGTACAAGCAGGAACTGATCGAATCAATCGCTGAAACAGACGAATCGCTGATGGAGAAATTCTTCGCTGATGAAGAACTCACCGAGGCGGAACTTTACGGCGCTTTGAAAAAAGCTGTCGCAGCAGGAGATGTCGTTCCGGTATTTTGCGGAAGCGCCACTAAAAACATCGGGATACACAACCTGCTGGATGGTATCGTCAACCTGTTACCATCCCCGGCGGACCGCCCACCGGCAGTCGGCCATGGCATTGACAGCGAGGAAGAGATCACGCGTGAGCCAGGTTTAGACGCGCCATTCAGCGCATTCTGTTTTAAAACTATCGTTGATCCGTTCGCAGGCAGGCTGAATATAATCAGGGTTTTGTCCGGGAAAGTTACGGGTGATACAAACCTGTACAATTCCTCGCTTGAGCGGAAGGAAAAATCCTCGGGCCTGTTGAAGATCAAGGGCAAGGATACTATCGGTGTGAAGGAACTTCATGCAGGTGAAATCGGCGCATTCGTGAAGATGGAAGAAACGCGGACCGGCCACACGGTATGCGAACAGGCGAAAGCGATCGTTTATCCTGAAATATACTATCCGCAGCCGGTGTACTGGGTAGCGATAGAACCTGCCAGCCGCGACGATGAACAGAAACTCTCGCAGGGCCTGCAGAGGATCTCCGAAGAAGACCCCAGCTTCCGTTATGAGCGAAACGCGGAGACCAAGGAACTGGTGATCTCGTCGATGGGACAGGCTCACCTGAAAGTTCTCCTGGAAAAATTAAAGAACAAGTTCGGTGTGGATGTAAATCAGCGTCCTCCGACAATCGCATACAGAGAAACAATCAAAGGCAAGGCGGAAGTACAAGGCAAGCACAAGAAGCAGACCGGCGGCGCAGGACAGTTCGGCGAATGCTGGTTGAGGCTTGAGCCTGCTGAAAGAGGTACCGGATTCCAGTTTGTTGACGAGATCTTCGGCGGATCGATCCCGAGGCAGTTCATCCCGGCGGTTGAAAAAGGCGTCGTTGAGACAATGGAAGATGGGGTAATTGCGGGATACAAGGTCGTCGATGTGAGGGTCACGGTCTATGACGGCAAGCACCATCCGGTAGACTCGAAGGAAGTAGCGTTTAAGGCTGCCGCCAGAAAAGGCTTCAAAGCTGGATTTGTACAGGCCCAGCCAATTCTGATGGAGCCGATCTATACCCTCGAGACAAACGTACCG
>DASWIV010000182.1:0-4461 GCA_036397475.1 bacterium | reverse complement strand
TTTTATAATCTGAACTCCAATTCCTTGTTGTACCTTGCTTGTTAGCATCCTGGTTTGACTCTTCGATGTCACCGTTATCTATTAATTGAACGAAACCAGATTTACCGCTTCTTGCCCTTTCATCCGCAGATTGTCGAACATAACTTTTGAATCCAGAAGCCTTCTTAACGAATTCAGCCACATGATTTGGAAACTCTGAATTGTTCAGAGTCCCAATATTAATCAGTTCAACCTTCCTATTCTTAGGATATTCTACAATGGCTATATCAATGTCCTCACAGTATTTCCTAAAGGCGTGTTTGCCAACTCCCTTCAATCCCCCACCAACCTTGCCACTGTGTCCGACGTATACATTGTCACCATCAGTGAAGAAAGCACCAGCAACACGACGTGTTACACCCTCATACGGGAAGTTTATCTCGCATGCGATACTGAGATAACTGTCCTTCATTGCTTCCGAAACACCAAATGCACACCAATATCGGTTCTTTGCAAGATCCTCGTCAAAGTATGCCCAGACTCCGTTTTCGGAATTCCAGTAAACATCAGTAGCTTCAAGGTGTCCGCCAGGCCATCCGATCTTCATCTTGACGGGGTTACCTGCTTCATATATGGTGTCCCTGAATGCTTCGAAAGCTTCGCGGATTTCGTTTCGACTCGAAAGAGGTTTATACGTCATGTGCTTCTCCCTGATAGATTTCAATGTGATTGTGAATTAAAATGGTTGTTGACCTTCTCATTAACAAATAATAGTGGTTGTATTTAAAGATTTCAATCCCCGTGTAAGAGCGTTTAAACAACGTAAGTTTTTTCGCTATTTTCTGAGCGATTAACCAGGTTTTCCGTTCATAAAATCTATTCGGTTTGCTATGATTCAACTGGTGCCGAAATCCAGATAAGACGTGTGGTTGAATCATGACAGACGCTGTAATTTACGCACGGGTTTCGTCCAAGGAACATTCAGAGGGGTACTCCATCGACGCTCAACTTCGGCTGTTGAGGGAGTATGCAGCAAATTGCGATTTTGATGTATTGAAGGAATTCATTGAGGTCGAGACTGCAAAACAGTCTGGACGTCCTGTGTTCCGCGGGATGCTGAAATTCCTTGATTCCGATCTTGAAAATAAAATCGTGCTGGTCGAGAAAACTGACCGTCTTTATCGAAACATCAAGGACTGGGTTACTATCGACGACCTTCAGATCGATATCCATTTCGTGAAAGAGGGGATGATAATAGGTCCAGCTGCAAAGTCATCGGATAAGTTTTTCCATGGCATACGTGTGCTGATGGCAAAGAATTATTGCGACAACTTATCTGAAGAAGCGAAAAAGGGATTGACCGAAAAGATCAAGCAGGGGGGATGGGCACATAAGGCTCCGTTCGGATACAAGAATGTTAAAGGCCCTGATTCCGCTGAACCGATTCCCGAGGAAGCTGAAGTTATGCAATGGATGTTTGAGAGGATTGCATTCGGGGATGTTTCAGTGCGGGAAATGTACCGGCAATATCAGAAAATGGGATTCTCGGCGTACATACCTTTATCAAAGGTCTACCTGAAACTACGAGATCCATTCTACAAGGGAATGATGCTGTGGAAGGGGGGAGTGTACCAGGGGAATCACCTGCCGATAGTCGACGAGGACACATGGGAGCTTGTCCAGGCAATACTCGACCTTCGAGGACGACAGCCAAAGCGACAGGTAACAGATGACTTTCTTTATCGTGGTTTAATAACGTGCGATCATTGTGGATGCGCAATCGTCCCGGAGAAGAAGAAAGGGCGCTACATCTATTATCACTGTTCAGAAAAACGTGGTGCGTGCAAGGAAAATGGATGGCTGCGGGAAGAAGCGCTGACAGAACTCTTTATCAAATACCTTAGTTCATTTGTTCTGGAAGACGAGTTGTACGGTCAACTGGTTGATACCGTAAGGCAACTACATTATGAACTGGCATCCGAGATCGACGGAAACATCGCTTACCTGAATGAACGGGCAAGCAAGATCAGGAAAAAGCGTAATCGAATGTACCAGGACAAGCTGGATGGGAAAATAAAGGAATACTACTGGAAGGAACAGCACGCCAGATTATCGGCCGAACTCCAGGGAATAAACAACCAGCTACGGAAGATAGATCACGCAGACCTTCAGTTCTATGTTCTTGCAGAACAGGTATTGGACCTCTGTAAACGTGCTCCGGTTATCTTTTCCGAGGGTAATTCGGCAATCCGAAAACAGATGCTAAAACTCGTGGCAAGAACTTTTTCCCTTCGCTATGGAACCCTGATAAACACTACTAAAAAGCCCTTCCTGCTGGTGCAAAAAGGGCATGTAGTCAAGGCAATCGGGGAGGAGAGATTCGAACTCTCGGCCTCCTGCTCCCAAAGCAGGCGCGCTAACCGGGCTGCGCTACTCCCCGACAAAGGGCAACACAGTATACCCGCGATTTTTATGAGTCACAAGATTAGCACTCCGCTTGAAACTCCTCTGTTATTTTTATTTATTATAAAGTACTCTTGGATTAATTAGCCAGGTACGCCGGTGAAATTATCGATTCCCTTCATTCTACTTACAATTCTAGCGTTGATGGATCCACCAACATGTAACTGGTATACAGAACCACGGTTTGTTCATCCCGTGCCGGAAGATATTCCTCAACTTCTCGATGACATTGAATCGGGAGATGCAGCGAATTCATTTAAGGCGGCATCAGCGATTGGAAGGCTGCCCGCAAGTTCTTATGATGAAATTGTTGAAGGATTGATTGTCATACTCGATGGCATAGAGAATGTAAATGATGGAGCATACAGAGGTCCACGGGTAGAAACTAACAGAAATACAATAAGGGCATTCCAGATAATTGGCTTGAAGGGGGGGGCCTGCGGTACAGTCTGTGCTTCGGTTCCTGGAAAGCGAAGATACGTCAGTTCTATATCCGGCTATTAATGCAATTGGCGAAATTACAAATGATCCTGAACTGATCGAATCCACACTTATCCCGTTGCTCGATAGTGTAGATGAAGCATCGAGGCTTCATGTTATCAGGCTGTTTTACAGGTATAAGTGCGATAGCCCGATTGTCGCTCTTAAAATGGTGCTTTCATACGAAAAGACAATCAGGTCCATCACATATTCCGAGGTGCAGGCAAATTTCATGGTTTCGATTTTTGGTTCACTGGAGGAATGCAGCAGCAAAATCATAGAGCTGCTTAATGATGAAGATCCCAATATTCGTATCAATGCGATCCACGCGATCGGAGTGCTGACGTCTTATTCATCAGAGTTGCTGCCCGTGCTACAGGAAAAGCTTGATAATGCTGAAAATCAGGCTTAAATCGAAGAACTCAATGCCACTAATTCACTGATAGAATCCGCTGCTACAGCCCATTCCATTGAAAATTAAAGTGTATTACCCCCATTTAATGGGGCTATTGTGACATTTTCGAGAAATTCATACTAATATAATGCAATATTTCATTATATTTATCCCCTTAAAACCTTATTATTAGCACATTTTAGACCATCAACCTACTTTGCTAAATTTAATTAATGTGGTATAATACTATAGAATATAATATGAATCCTGCGCATAAAACGCGAAAGGAGGGACGCCCTTATGATGGACTCAAAACCATCTTCACCCCTGGTTCACCAGTGGGTAGTCATTATCATCATCTCGATGCTGATCTTCGGGACAGCCGCCGTTGCTGCGCGGGCGGACACCTCCGACACGTGGAGTCTGCGCGATACTGTACGTGAAATTGAGCCTGCGGTCGTCTGGATCATCGCCAAGATCGATACAAATGAATGGTCGCAGGGCACCGGGTTTATTATCCACGAGGACGGGTATATCATCACAAACGCACATGTGGTCGAGGACGCTTCCGACATTCTCGTCGGCTGGCCGAACCGGTTCGACCGCGACGAGCAGCTTGCGACGGTAATCGCGACCGATCCCGATCTCGACCTTGCCCTGCTCTCGATACCCGGCTCTCATTTTCCGGTGATACCGTTCGATCCACTCGCATCTCCTATGTGCGGTGACGCTGTCGTAACACTCGGATTTCCTGCCGGGGACGATTTAGGGCTTGGCAACCTGTCAGTGACAAGAGGAATTATTTCATCGATCAGGGTTGAATCTGAACGGACGAACCGGACTATCCAGACAGATGCCGCGGTTACGCTTGGATGTTCCGGCGGACCGCTGTTCGACCTCGATACGGGCACTGTGGTTGGAATTGTCCAGGGTAAGGGGATGTTCCTGCTTGAAGGATTTAATTTCGCGGTGCCAATCGATTACATATTCGAGTTCTCGCAAACCCCGCCTGAACTCGGCACCGAAGCCGCAATAGCGTCGCTGGGAGGTTTTCACGATGAAAACTTCTCAGCTCCCTGGGACAGGTCGCTTGAATCGTATAACCAGGGCCTGATCGCCCGCGGACAGGCGTCGTGGGGCGAAGC
>DASWIV010000181.1:0-3844 GCA_036397475.1 bacterium | reverse complement strand
ATCCATGTACAATAATTTTTCCTGCTGCAAATCTCCAATATTGTCATATGCCAATGTGAACCATCCTGATTGTGTATCACACACTACTCGTACCCCATCGTCCTGCAGGATATCCAGTGAAACTACATCATCGTCTTTGCCGGAATCCCATGAATTGACCCACTGAAGCTGTCCGTCACTATTGAATATCAATACGTAAACATCATCCTGGCTGACAGCTTCAATTGGGTCAACAGATTGATCAGGTACAAAATTAAGAGGCTTATCAAACCGACCTGTGACATAAATGTCCCCGCTGGCACTCAATTCCATTTCTCGAGCGTATTCACCGGTACCACCCCAGGCTCGAACCCATAAAAAGTTGCCCCCTGGACTCAGCTTTAACAGAAATGATCCGCTAAAATCCTTGGGATTCAGATAAAGCCATTTCATGGGATCGGGGTCGAAATCGGTCTCACCACGGAAATGTCCCAATACATAAATATTCTGTTCGCTATCGACTCTGACTTCCTGTGCGTCCATGCCATTCTCGGATGACCATGTCCTCGCCCATTCATCCGGATTATGGAAATCGGTAATTCTCACAGTATCTACCTGCCACGCGGCCATCTGTCCGAGATGCTCATCAGGATCTTTATCTGTGACCTTTATGAGAAGTGGATATTCGCCCTCACCTGTACCTTTTTCATTCACAATCGTGCCAGCATACGAATGTCCGTAGTACTGGATTTTTTCCTTGTACGTCAATTCAACGAGACCATTAAAAAGAGCAGGACATTCAACAGTTACCTTTTCAACGGTGTCGATCCCCTGGTGATCTTCCAGAATAATTTCAAATGGGGTTTCACTTCCTGTTTCAGGATCGACATAAATGAAATCGCGCGCATTTAGTGTGTACGCTTCCCTCGATTCAGCTCCCGGAGGGAAAACTCCCGGTTTAGGCCATTCATCCAGATTGCCGATTGGCAAATCCCAGTTAGCGTCAAGGGCGAAACCAAACCTGATAGATCCATTAGGAATGTTCAATTCAACAGTTCTTTTAGCATTCTCACCCGGCCTGATTGCGGTAGGTTTCACAAAACCCGGTGATGTCCTGATTGCGAGGTATGGATTCAATGTAGCATTAAGGAAGGCGGGATCTGAACCAAACTTCGATTCATAATATGTGTAGAACGCTGGAATATCTGGACTTTGCGGAAAATCATTCGGATTATACAGTGCCGTATATCCATCCGCATTCAGAAGCTGCAGGTGATCCCCATACCATGCAATTCTTTTTCCGCTTTCGGGGAACTGGAAATCAGCCTCGGTCATCACGATGCCCCTGACGTCGTAAACTATGAATTGCTTGGCGTTAGGTGGCAGCGGGTGTTCTACGTAGATATCGGCAGTAATATATTCGTTATCAGGCCATTTGATATTGTTTATCACTAGGCATCCAGGACAGTTCAATTCAAGGAACCTGGTTATATTCAGGTGCATTTCAGCTGCTCGAACCGGCTCAACCGTAGCCGTTAGTGATTCTGGATCAATTTCCACGTTCCAGAATCCCAGGATCATTCTTCCTGATTCGATTGGAGATGCCTGCACTATGGGTAGTTTGTCTATGGAAGGTGTTACTGAGTTGATTGAAGAGCTTTTCCCGCATCCTGCAACGATAAGCACCACCGACGTCGCGATGATAGCGAATTTCCCGAATTTCATGAATCCTGCCTCCTGATTAAGCAGATAGTAAATTTTACCACATGGTTTACATATAGAGAACTCAGGAGGTCAATCAAAACCATAATTTGAATATTTTCAAATTATTAACATTAATACTTAACTCCGCTCAATTTCTGCCGACATCAATAATAAGGATTACTCATTTTTCCGGGATGTGTCCATTCATGAAAGATTTTCTCGAAACTCTCTCCGCATACCTCGACAGCCTTACTGAACTCAACATCCGCCTGCTCGCGGCTCTCAGGGAATACCAGGACCTTCTGGTCGATGGTGCCCCCGGGAATATAGAAAAAGCGACTCCCATTGTCGACCGTCTCACCAACGAAGTACGTCGCCTTGAAGAAGAGCGCAGGAAATTCGTGGACGGCGTATTCAGTGCCAATGGATGGACCGAATCACGCAATTTCTCAAATATTAAAGCCAGGGTAGAAGCCGAGGGTGTTTCCGATGATGATGCTGTCGCATTCGAAAGAGCTACGCGGTCAAGGTCGAACCTGATCGAAATTCTCGCCCAGGTCGATGCACAGAACACGTTGAACATGACACTTGTCGGACAGGGATTGACGTTCGCCGAGGTCAGTTTCCGTACACTTCTTGGATCGATGAATAAACAGGATGGATATGGCCCCTCTAAGTCTTCCGAAGAGGGCCCCTCATTTTTGGATGCCCAGGTTTAACCTGTGCGCGAAATCCGAGTGGCACTCACGGACATAGGGTGGAGTAAAAATCATGGAGGATTAGTCCGTGCCTTCGACATTCTTCGGACTCGAAATCGCCAGAAAAGCGCTGGCGATGTCGCAGTTAAATTTACAGATTATCGGTCATAATATCGCAAACGCCGGTACACCGGGCTATTCCCGCCAGAGAGCCGAGCTTGTCTCTGCCCCTCCGCTCGCGTATCCGGCGTTCACCCGTCCCGGATTTGTCCAGCAGATCGGATCCGGCGTAAATGTCGACGAGATCCGGCGCCTTCGCGATGAATTTCTCGACGAGGTAATTCGCGCTCAGACCGGTACTCAGGGACGTAATACCGCTGTCGAGACAGCAATGAGAAACCTGGAATTGATCTTCAATGAGCCCGGCGATACCAACCTCGGTACGCTGATGGATGATTTTTTTGCCGCATGGCAGGACCTCGCCAACGCCCCCGAACTTACAAGTACCCGCGCGAACCTGCGGGAACAGGCGCTTTCCCTTGTCCGTGAAATTAATACGATCGATCAATCACTTAAAACTCTGAACGGCGAACAGCTCAGGCTGATCACGCAGAATATCGACAAGGCCAATACCCTTGCCCACCATATAGCTGACCTGAATATTACGATCGCGCAGGTCAAGGGACTGGGCGACAGTCCAAACGACCTTATGGACCAGCGGGATCAACTTATCGAAGAACTCGCCCAGATAATCCCGTTAAACACAATTGAACAATCCAATGGCACGAAGAGTGTTCTGATCGGAGGACTCAGGTTTGTAGAGGATGATGTCGTGCATGAGATCGGGATCTCCCCGGACAGCATCAATGACAGGCTGGTGCAGGTCAAATTTAAAAACGGCAACGATCCCCAGATAAAAGGCGGAGTTCTCGGAGGTCTTATCGAAGTTCAAAGAGAAATTATCCCGTTCTTCCAGAACAAATTTAACGTGCTGACATCATCGATAGTGAATCGAGTGAACGTACAGCACCGGCGAGGATTCGGCCTCGATGAAAAATCCGGACGTCCTTTTTTCCAGGACTTCCACACTGCCGAACTTGTCGGAACAATAGACCTTCCCCCCGGAACATCTCTGAACACCAAACTTGATGAGCTCGGAATTACAGCCGGATTTTTTGATATTAATGGAACCCGGATAGTAATAACCAAGGACGATATCGCCCCCGGTGAAGCCATATCGCTTGGCGAATTACTTGACCGCATAACTGACAGCCAGTCGTTCGTACGGGCGTCCCTTGGAGAAAATACCTCCGGTGACCTGATGATCCGTCTCGACCTTTATAATCCTGTCGAGGCTGATGATGAGATAAATATTTTTTCCGGATCATCCAATTTCATGGCATTAACAGGGCTTGATACGGCAAACCTGAAATACCTGACAGCCGCTGATACCTATTCGAACT
>DASWIV010000180.1:0-6774 GCA_036397475.1 bacterium | reverse complement strand
TCAAGCTTGGTAAATGGATCATTATGGAAGCAGATGACACTGGCTACCGGTCCACGGCAGGCTATCGCTATATCGGGGATCGAAACCAGTCCGGGATGTTCGATCATGGCCGCTACGGGAGCAATCGCGGCATCAACCTCTCCCGTACTGAGCATCTTCACAAGAAGGCTGGGCTCAGCCTTTATGAGAGTGTGCGGATGGTCAATGATCTTTTTTTCAAGAGGCCAGACAAGAGGCTCGGCATTCAAATATGGAACCGCGCCTATTTTGTAGGAATTACCGCTCAAGCCGCGACCTCCTCGATCGGACGGTGAAGTGAATTGCGCCTGAACGGCTCAAGCCCGACTTCACGGATCATATCTTCAAGCTGTTCCGGACCCATTTGAAGTGGAGCGTCAATTCCTGCCCTTAGCATGACTTCCTCGTACACGATTGTTCCATCAAGGTCGTCCGCTCCGGCACGCAGCCCGATCTGCGCGAGTTTCGGCCCAAGGACACGCCAGTATGACTTTATGTGCTGGATATTGTCGAGGATCAACCTGGCAAGAGCTATCTGCCTGATGTCGTTGATTCCGTCGGGTGGGGCGGAAACTTTATTTAAATCGTTGGAGCCATGGAGATATGGAAGTATCACGTGCGCGATAAATCCGCCTGTTTCATCCTGTAAGTTCCGAAGGCGCATGAGATGATCGACTCGATGCTCCGGACCTTCAATATGTCCGTGCAGCATGGTGCAATTCGATGCGATTCCCAGCTTATGCGCTGTACGGTGTACGTCGAGCCACTCGTCCGCATCAGCTTTTCCGACAAGGATTTTTTTGCGCACATCCGGGTGGAAAATTTCAGCACCCCCGCCCGGTAGCATACCCAGCCCCGCATTTTTAAATTCTGTAAGGAGGTCCTCGACCGTCATTTTTTCACGACGTGCAAGTGCGAAATATTCAACCGCGGTCAAGGCTTTGATAGTTGCATCAGGAAATTTATCCCTGATGAGTTTGATTGTTTCAAGGTAATAATCCAGGTCGATCTGAGGATTAATGCCTCCAATAAGGTGGATTTCGTCAGCCCATTCGCCGATGCGTTCCAGTACTTCGCCGGGAGACAGGACATACGCATCGGGATCGCCCGGACGCCGGTAAAAAGCGCAGAATTTGCAGGTCGCGGAACAGATATTGGTGTAATCGATGTGAGTGTTTAAAATGTAACCCACCCGGTTTCCGTTTTTAATTTCTCTGACACAATCCGCCAGAGCCATTACCGTATGAATATCCGGGGTATTTTCGATTTTCAAACCATCTTCGAAATTCAACCGATCTCCATTGCGTACTTTTTCTGCAATTGGATCAAGGGACCGGTCAGTCGGTTTTATCATGTTAAGTCTGTCCATATAAAAATCATTCCTCATCAAATAAGCAGTGATAAACTGTCGCATTTCCCTTCCGGGTGACGTCGAGTTCAATGTCGGGTACCGGGTGATCGAGAATTTCTTTCTGCAGAATTTCTATATTTTCTTCTTCCAGAAAGAGCCTCAACGTATTAAGAAAATGATAGTCTTCAGGCCGGTACGGATTGTCCTGTTCGTAGTAACCAAGTTCGCCACTGTCATTATTAAACGTTTCTTTAGTAAACCTCACTCTTGCGTACGGGCCAAGATGGCTTATTTCCAGAAGAGCCCAGAAACATTCGCCTCCAAGGCGATTGATCCGATTTTCAAGCCCGTCGCGGTTAGCTACTCCGATGTGCTCCCCGGGATGGAGGAGAAAGGAAATTGCGGTGGAACCGCCGTGGAGCAGGTCCGTCTGGTTCCTCAAAGGCCATTCGGATAATTTCGCCCTCAAAAGGCTTTCATACAGGATCGCTCGGGCGGGTCCATTTTCCCATGGATTGATGGTCCTGTCGCGGTATACCATGGTGATTATACCGTCTATCTGACCAAGTATCTGATTCCTGCCGTTCAGGAAGGGCCACCCCCCGGAAAATTAAGTAATCCAAGAAAAGACGAAGCCAGTGTAGAGATATATAGCAGGATGCTGATCACGCCGTTTACGGTAAAGAAAGCTATGCCCACCCTGGATAAATCATCCGGCCTGACCATGGCATGCTCTGCGACCAGTAAGGTCCCAACCAGACCGACAGCGATCCACCATGGAATTCCGATTCCGGCAACCATTCCGAACCAGAGCAACGCAAGCCATGAGACCAGGTGCAGGAACCTGGTTATCCGGAGGCTGTTTACGATCCCGAATTTAGCAGGAATGCTGAAAACGCGGTGATCGCGGTCGAATTCAATATCCTGTAACGAATAGATGATATCAAATCCGGCAACCCAGCACATGACTGACAAGGATAGAATGGTGGGAATCCAGCTCCACTGGCCCGTGATAGCGATCCACGCACCGGTCGGGGAGATCGCCAGTGCCAGACCAAGCCACAAATGAGTCAGGATTGTCAGCCGCTTCATCGCGGAATATGAAAGCAAAAAGGCAATCGTGACAAAGCTCAGCCAGAACGGAAGCGGCCCAAGGATCCAGCAGGCAATTACAAAAATCACGCAGCAGAAAATTACCACGTAAAGTGCATCGGACGGTTTCGCGCGTCCTCCCGGGATCGACCGGTTGCGGGTTCTTGGATTTTTTATATCGATGTCCCTGTCAAGATAACGGTTGAAACTCATCGCTGCGGTACGGGCTGTAACCATGCAGAGCAGGATCAATAACAATGTCGAAATCCTGTAGCCGCCAATGTAAATGAACGCGAGATGTGCCGAGAGAAGGGCAAATGGCAGCGCGAAAATTGTATGCGCTATCTTAATGTCGGCAAGAACCGCCCCGATTCTTTTTAAAAATGGGAGTTCTATTCCGGATACACTGATTTCAGATGTTCCTGAACCCATTAAATATCAATAGACCATCGAACCTTCAACTGCGATTCCAGGCCGAGGTGGTCAAGAATCCTCGCGACCACACTATCGGTGACGTCCTTTATGGAATCTGGAAGGTGATAAAACGAGGGCGACGCGGGAAGTATCAGCCCTCCAGCCCTCGAAAATTTCAGCATATTTTCGATCAGGATCTGAGAGTAAGGCATTTCCCGCAGTACCGCGATCATTATCCGGCGTTCCTTCAGGTGCACGTCGGCCGCCCGGTCGAGCAGGTTCGTACTGATCCCATTCGCGACCCGTCCAAGAGTTCCCGCTGTACAGGGGCAGATCACCATTCCGTGGGTGCGGTAACTTCCGGAAGCTATTGGTGCAGTGAAATCATTAGAATTGTAAACCGTAATTTTATCGGCGTGGACGTACCGCAGTACAGGCTGTTCGACATGCTTGCCTTTTTTGAATGTAAGGAGGTCAAGTTCATGCGGGATAACTTTCATGGCGTGGCGCGACAGCACAAGGTGAATGTCGACCTGCAGATTCGATAGAAGCTCGATCAGGCGCTGGGCGTAGATCATTCCCGACGCGCCTGTAATTCCAACCACAATTTTCTTTTCTTCCATCTTTGCCATGCTGATTTTATTTCCTGCATCTGACAATATACGAGATGCCGAAAGTCATCCTCTCAAACTCCATATCCCTGAATCCGATTTCCTCGAGAACTTTCCTGAACTCATCAATGGTATAAAATTCTGACGAGGTTTTCGACAGATATGTATACGCCCCGGATCTCGACACGATGTTCCCGATTGCCGGGACAACGCTCGACGTGTACCATTTTACAAAACCCGTATTTATCCCCCCTGAGAAAAATTCAAGTATATTAGCCTGTCCGCCAGGCTTGAGTACACGGTACATTTCTTCCAGTCCGGCTATTGTATCCGAAAAATTCCTGACTCCAAAACCGACACTTATGACATCGAACTTATCGTCGCGGAAATTGAGATCCGTCGCGTCTCCCATAAGGAAATCAATCCTGGTCTGGTATCCCGTTCCAAGTTTGATAAGTTTGTCTCGCGCGAGATCGACCATGTAGGCTGAAAAATCCAGCCCGACAATATCTCCCTTGAATTCGGTACGATGTCTCAGGTATCCGATTGCTATATCGCCTGTACCGGTACAGAGGTCCAGGACGATCCCATCTTCGGGCAGATCGGTTTCCATGATCAGTTTCTTACGCCATGTTACATCCTGCCACAGCGACATTGAACGGTTAAGCCCGTCATAGTAAGGTGCTATGGTTGAAAACATTTCAGCCACTTTTTTTGGATCTTTACTGACCACAGGCATCAGGACTGTCCCAGGCGATTCCATAAATCGTCCATCTTCTTTATGACAGATTCATCCATCACGATCCTTTCAGGCCATGGACGGGTGTGTCCTTCCTCGGGCCACTTCTCGGTTGCGTCGAATCCCATCTTGCTTCCGTAGTGGGGGAGTGGACATGCGTGATCGAGAGCGTCGCGAGGACCTTTTGTAGTTATCGTGTCGCGTTCAGGTTCGCAATGATTTCCCCAGACCCACATTACTTCATCAACATCCTGAACATCAACCCAATCATCGACAACCACAATATATTTGCTGAACATGAGCTGGCCGAGTCCCCAGATAGCGTTCATTACCTTGAACGCATGTCCGGGCCAGCGTTTTTTAATTCTGATGAAAATGAAATTATGGAAAATCCCCGCCGGAGGCATGTAATAGTCGATTACCTCGGGAAGGACTATCTGCACCAGTGGCAGGAAAATTCTTTCGGTCGCCCAGCCCATGTAATAATCTTCCATTGGCGGAATCCCGACAATCGTGTGTGGATATATCGCGCCTTTCTTATGAGTTATCGCGCTTACATGAAATACCGGATAATTGTCTTCAAGTGAGTAAAAACCTGTATGGTCGCCGAATGGGCCTTCGACCTTTGTTTCGCCGGGATTTACATAGCCTTCAATAATGATATCCGCATGCGCCGGTACCTGCAGATCCAATGTTTTACACTGGACCAGTTCTACCGGTTTTCGCCGGATGAACCCCGCGAATATGTATTCATCAATTCCATCGGGTAGCGGGGCACTGGCGGAATAAATGAGTGCGGGATCTCCACCGAGCGCGATCGCCACTTCCATTTTTTTGCCTGCCCGATTGTAATCCCCGAAATGGCCGGAGCCTCCATGGTGAAGGTGCCAGTGCATTCCCGTGGTGACAGGATCATACTGTTGCATTCTGTACATCCCCACATTTCTGTCACCGTGCTCCAGTCCCTTGGTCACTATCTGAGGGAGGGTGATAAAGGGGCCACCATCATCAGGCCAGCATTTTGCGATGGGAAGTTTCCCGAGGTCTGGCGGGTCCATGGTGACTTCCTGGCAAGACCCGGACTTTACGATCTTCGGTGGATACTGGGTTAATTCAGCCAGCATCGGAAGTTTTTTAATTTTCTCAACAAAACCCGATGGAATCTCAGGTTTCAAAAGTTTACGCATCCGTTCAGGAATTTCTTGTATATCCTCAGTTCCAAGTGCCCATGCGATGCGTTTCCTGCTTCCGAGTGCATTTATGAGCAGGGGGAATTCTGCCGGCTCGGACTTTCCAACTGGAATCACATTTTCAAACAGCAATGCTTTCCCGCCATTTTCCGACTTCATCATCCTGTCGGCGATGGCGGTAACTTCAAGGTCGGCAGAAACCGGGTCGGCGATCCTTACAAGTTCGCCTGCCTTTTCAAGCCTGTCGATATATTCCTGTAAATCCCTGTAGGGCATGAATAACTCCCATTATGGAAACCACATAATATAACAAAAAAAAGCATGTGGATGTATGCATCTGTCCCAGTATTGGCGTCTAATTTAAACCGTAATTTCCTGCGGTCCGACAGAATCTGTCTTATTGATATGTGCTGGCGACACGAGTAATATACGATTCACAGTCTCCATCAAATAAAGGGTGATGATTTACATGAAACCCCCAGATATGGAAAAACACCTGCTTGAATTTATCCGCAGAACTTCAACAGAAATGCCCCCGGATATCGAGGATTCCCTGAAAAAAGGATATAGAACTGAAAAGCCTGAGAGTCCGGCTAAGTCCGCACTCAGAATGATGCTCGACAGTATCGAATTATCGAGGCAGAAATCCGAACCTCTATGTCAGGACACCGGTGCTCATATCTGGCATATCAATTATCCGGATGGAACGCCTTTGCTTCCGGTTACAAAAGCAATTGAAAAGGCTACAGCAAAGGCTACAGACAAAAGTTACCTGCGTCCGAATGCCGTAGATCCGGTCACAGGAAAAAATTCAGGAACGAATCTGGGCGATGGTGCTCCGAATCTGTATTTTCATCCCTGGAACAAAAAATCGTGGGAATTCTCACTATTGATGAAAGGCGGCGGGTGCGAAAATGTCGGGGCACAGTACAGGCTGCCGGACTTCGCATTGGGAGCCGACAGAGATCTCGACGGGGTATACAAAGTGGTACTCGATGGAGTCTGGAAAGCGCAGGGCAGGGGATGCGCGCCGGGTATTATATGTATTTGTATTGGCGGGAACCGCGATTCGGGAATGTCGATGGCCAAGAAACAATCGTTCAGAAAATTGGACGATGTAAATCCCGTCCCGGAGTTAGGCAGGCTTGAAAAGCGATTGATGCGGGATATAAATAAGCTGGGGATTGGACCAATGGGATTTGGGGGCAAAACCACTGCGCTTGGTGTGAAGATCGCGACGCTTCACAGGCTTCCGGCCTGCTATTTCGTGTCGATCTCATACTTGTGCTGGAGCGCCCGTCGCGGCTTCATGAAAATTTCAGGCGACAGGGTGACGTATTCAAATTAAACCGAGGGTGA
>DASWIV010000179.1:0-8376 GCA_036397475.1 bacterium | reverse complement strand
GAATTCTTTACCGAGGGACGAATTGTTGTGGATGTTGCATTCGGACATCCGTTCGCCGGACTCGACCAGTTCACCGGATTCGATGTTTTCGGTGTGTTCATAAGTAACGGCGGGAAAACATTCCAGCATGGAACCGATTCTGTTAATATCACCGACGGTATAAGCAGCGGGATACTTGAAAACCCCGATGGATACACAATGTGGATGTCGCCGATGCATTTTCCGTCAGATGGAACCATCTTCACCTTCACTCCCGGGAATCTTGGCACTCCCGGATTTCCCGGAATTGACGCGGCAGATGTGAACGGATACAGATATTACGCCGATGGCCTCGCTTCGGAGGAAGATGTCGGAGGATTTTTTCATACGAAAAACAATGTCGATTCACGCGGAAAATTTTCGCCGGGCTCCCTCAACACCCGTGAATATATAATCAAATTCCCGACCCCGGCGGGCTCTCCACAAATTAAATTCCAGTACGCAGTCACCGCTAACTGGACAATACCCGATAAAACTCTGACCGGCGACCCCGATACGCTGGATGTACCCGGAGATTTTCCACTATCGGCAAATGCGTTCGAGCCATTTTTTGCGTCGATCGAGGATAACTCGACTACATGGTATGTCGACGATGCCAACTACGGCGGCGATATCGACCTGAACCTCGAAGTTTATAACTGGGGAGGAGTAAGCACTGTTGGTACCATTTTTGTATCGTCAGAAAATTCCCTTATACCCGGCGGAATGATTAACATCGATCCTCAGGCGCTCATCTGGGAATCCGGAACATTCAACTCATCGATTGCCAGCATTGAAATAACGGGAGCGATGCCGACATCGTCAGTCAATCAGGAAATTCTGATCGCGATAGAAACAAACCCGCAGACTACATACGATCAGGGATTTCCGTCCCCTTCACCCGACCGTCCACTCGCCGGATATTTCCGGCATCAGGTGAATGTTGCCGGCACACCTCCGGGTGAACTCGAAGCGAAGTGCGCCGCGACAATCGAGCCGTATTTCGACGGTTTCGGTCCCGTGGGAACCGCGGAGGACCCTATTCCGACTCAATGGTATCTGACATTGGACGCATCCGAATCAATCGGATCGATCGGCCAGTATCTATGGGAGCTTAACGGCGATGGCATGTTCGACGACGCTGAAGGAAAAATTGTCTCAGCCGGATTCCCCGATCCCGGCACGCATGTGATCGAACTGAAAGTTGTATCGGGTGTTGGTGCTGAAGATACCTACACACTTCCGGGATCATATGAAGTAGTTAAGGGAACGTATGTCTGGCAGGCATGGCCCGGCGATTTCAGCGACGGTTCCCGTGGAGCGCCGTGGATAACTATTCCCGAAGGAATGGCGGACTCCGGCGTGAACGGATACATCCTCGTGCGCGGCGATGACGACCAGGGTGGGCAATGCTTGTATGCGGACAATATCACCCTGGAAGCTGCAAATGAGGGAACGAGAATCCAGGGATACTACGGGGATTACGACACAGACGAACCTCCAATGCAGACCGGATTTGTAAGAGTAAATACTCACAATGTGACTTTCGATGGATTCGAAGTGACTGGTCCGTCATTCAGCACATATGAGCCTTTCTCGCATCATTCGAAACTCGGTTCCTACGAAGCTGATAATGTCCTTTTCAGGCACCTGTATATCCACGATTTGAATGGCGACTGCAAGGCGATCCTCTGCTACTTCGGCGGAAGCCTTCTCATTCAAAACGTACTGGAAGTTGAACTTAATGGCATGTACCAGAAAAATCAGGCACATGAAGACACCGGCGGCGACGGACCTCAGATAGACTTTCTCAACTGCACGATGGACAGACTCGGTTCGACCGGCGGAGCGGATGTCGGGCTGTATGTATCCTCTGGCGGCGGAGAGGATTTCGCGCCGACAGTGATCAACACCATAATGACCGATATTGCTGATTCATCGATCTATTTCAGGCGTCAGGGACCGTTCGAAGCTTTTACTGACTACTCGTGCTACATGGATACACCGACTCCTCCCGACGGTGCCATTTACCTGCAGGGCGTGGATATCATAAACATGGCGATCAACGAAGATCCTCTTTATATCGACCCAATGTCTGACCACCATTTGCAGGAAGGATCTCCGTGCATTGATTCTGGAGATCCGGGAATTTTGGATTACGATGAAACCGTATCGGACATGGGCTGCTACGGGGGTCCGTACGGCGACTGGGATTTCGAGAATTGATTTATCAGGACCGGCACGATGCCGGTGCTCCGTAATGGCCAGAACCGAGTTGCCGGCGCTCGTTGGGAATTTTGACCGGGCACTTACTGTATATACCCAAGCGACCTTAAGTGCTCCAGCTGCTCCGGTGTTAAATCGACAGGTTCTGGTGGAAGTACCGGCGATTCAACTCTCCTTCGCCCTTCACCATTAAATATGCTATACAGATAATCATCCTCGTATTGAACGCCCACACTGAGTACGAATTCCCTCCACTGTGCAGGCGGATCGCCCACTATGAACGGCTTTAGCGACTTCCCGTTAATCTGTGTGGGTACATCCATTCCCACTATATCCATTACAGTCGGAAGAATATCCATGGTTTCAGCAAGAGGATCGAGACGTGTTCCCGCTCCACGGTCGCCGGGAAAATGGAAAATGAGCGGTATATGCAGCTCGACATCCGAATCTCTCAGGTGCTGGAAAAAGTGTCCCTCGCCAAGCGACTCCCCGTGGTCTCCGGTAATTACAATCAACGAATTGTCTATATAGCCTTCTTCATCCAGCCAGTCTAACAGATCCCCGAGATGGGCGTCGAGCCCCCTTATTTCACCATCGTACAGATCGATTCCGTGCTGGATATCGGCAGCGTCGAAATATGTTTCTTCCAGGTTGTACGAATTCATAACCTCGACAGAGCCGTCCATCGGACCGCTGTAATCCGGATCGGCGAACATGGCAAGCTTGTCAGGTTCCGGCTCATAGGGCGAGTGAAGTTCCCAGAAATGATAAACCAAAAAAAGCGGACCCTGGATATTCCGGATCTCGCTTTTCATCGTTTCAATTTCTTCCGCGGCGTAACGAGGAGGATTTTCCGGGACATTGTAAACGTGAAAGCCTTTCCCGATTCCCATCCTGGCGTCAAGGATCTTGCTTGCCGGACATCCTACAGTGGTGTACCCCGCCGCCTGGAAATCCTCTGTAAGATGATGCAATGAGTGATCCAGGGGCCATTCGTTCTGGTAAATGTGGGTGTTAATTGTGTGAAGTCCGGTAAAAAGGCTGGTGAAGGACGGTAGTGTCAGCGCTCGTGGTGTGTATGCGGATTCAAAAACCACCGATCGCGCCGCGAATTCATCGAGATTGGGCGACGTGTCCCGCGTATATCCCATAAAGCCGAGATGGTTAGCGCGGCATGTATCGATAGCTATCACTATCACGTTTTCAATGCCGTCGCCCCAGTCACCGCTGAATTTTGACTTGCCGCAACCGATCGAAAGAATCAGGAAAATTAACATACAAAGAATCGACGCTCGAAACATATTAATATTATCACCCAGGTTAACTATTACGCGCAAATTTTTATTCCGGCGGACTCGCCAGCGACCTCGCTATCGTCAGCGCATATGCGAGAAAGACCTTACGGTCTCCACGGCTGAATTTCCCGAGAGAAACCGTGATCGGAACGTGGGCGTTCTCGGTTGTTTTTCCGATGTACGCAAGTTCGCCCCATAATTTTGTGATAAATTCCGACGGTATCCCGGACTGTACTGCGTCCGACGGGTCTACTTCAATTCGGGCAGGAGAGCCGTCGACCGGCGCGTACAGCCTGAAGATCGGGGCTGGTCCGTTTTCAAGGAATACCTGGAACAGGGCGAATGAATCTTCCCACAGGATAGGATGTCCGCCGTACTGCCAGCTAAGGACGATCTCATCGAGATGGCTCAACGCCTGGCCTGAAAACCGTTCGCGGAAAAAATCCGGTGCCTGCTCGAATAAATTATCGTCAAAAGGCATGAATATAGTGTAGCGCAAAAATCGGCCAATAAAAATTTACTCATCATATAAGCCTTCGCTGTATCCAGCTCGACCCTAAGTCAATCAGCGTTACAGTAACAAGTATCAGAATAAACGACGTCGACACCTGGCTGTATGAGAAAATATTTATTTTCTGCTGCAGAAATACTCCTATCCCTCCCGCACCGACAAATCCCAGGATCATGCTCATCCTGACATTGATATCCCACCGGTATATCGAGTACGCGACTAATAACGGTCCGATTTGCGGCACTACTGCATACGCTACCGTCTCGACCTGGTTAGCGCCCGTAGACTGCACGCCCTCGATCGGCCGCTTATCGACATTTTCCAAAGCCTCAGCGAACAGGCGTCCGAGCATTCCTATTGAATGGAACCCAAGCGCAAGAACACCCGCAGCCGGACCAACCCCAACTATGACAGTAAAAATCAAAGCCACAATCAACGCGGGTATCGCAGACAAAAAATTAAATACAAATCTTGTTGCTCCATAAACCGTCTGTGCAAGCGGCGATGTCCCGACAATATTTCGCGCCGCTAAAAATGACAGAGGAAAAGCTAGGATCACCGCCATTAATGTCCCGAGAAGCGCGATCTCAATAGTTTCGAGCATGTCCGGAAGCAGGACCTTCATCGTGTCCGGACCGAAATCGGGACGAATCAATCCTCCGGTACGCCTTGTGACCGGAACTTCCTCACCATCGACAGTCCGGGTAAGTCGAACCTTCTCGCCGTTAATTTCTTCGTACGCCTGACGGTGAATCCCGAAAATAATGTTCATCGCCGCATCCCACCGCGGATGAAGCGTGTCAATCGCGACATTCCCTTCAGCTCCGCGTTCTACGTCCACGAGCTCCGTATCGACAGAGCTCCACATGATTATCGCCAGTACCACAATAATGGAAGGGATTATCCAGTAATCAGGCCTGGGTTTTTTAAGTTCGGGATATTTTCGTAGAATTTCGTCTAATCCTGCCATAGCCGGGAAATCATACCCCGACCGTGTTCCGGCAGGCAATTGAGACTGCAATTTATATATCAGAATTCGTTATCCGGAAATTCTGTCGATTTCAGGATTATGACCAGGTTGTCGAATTCCGATTTCAAAGGGTCGACCATCGATTCAGCTATATCCATATCGCCGTTTGAAATCGCCTCTTCGATTTTCGCGGCTATTTCCCGTACTTTCGACGCCGATACATTTCCTGCCGCGCCCTTGAGAGTGTGGGCGGCACGCCTGGAAGTGTCGGTATCTCCATGGTCTAATGACCTGGTCAGCTCATCGATATTGCCCTCGGAAGTTTCAATGAAAAGGTCGATCAGCTCTCTAAGGAACTCGACATCTCCTCCTACACGGTCGAGTGCGTCTTCATAATCGAAGTCCTGTAAATTTCCCGAATATCCGGGTATTGAGTAGTCGGTCATTTTTTCATCCTCATGCCTTAATTCATCCAATTTTTCCTATTTAAAGGCTTCCTCTCTAATAATGTCAGCATCCGGGAGGAGATAAATAATGATAGAATTTAATCAGCATGAATAAATTGACAGGAATAAAATTCGATTGGGAGGTATTAATCGCTTTGACGATGGAGTCCACATCGTGTTAGCATCTTTGCCAGACAGCTAATAATGGGAAATCCGGTGAGGATAAGGCGGACGTATGGGACCATTAAACAAATTTGTTATTTTCGCGGTGGTGCTTATCGCAGCCTTTGCGGTAAGTCCATCGTTTGCGCAGGATAATTCATCCGAAGAAACAGGCTTTTTCTATTATTTTGAAAGCCCGATGAATGTCTCGCAGGAGCTCGACGCGATCAGGTTCCTTCAGGCGAGAATTGTGCAGGATAATAGAGACGGATATTACCTGGTACGAAACGTACGGGTTTTGAATCCTCCCAACGGCTCCCGGGCTTCATTCGCGTACCTTATAGCATTCCAGCAGTCGACATCGGCGGGATTGATCGACCTTTCCGACTCATATTCCGTGACCGGTTATTTTCTTGCGATCATCAACCGCATTGGCAACGATTTCAATGTGATCGATTTGATAAATCTGACCCCTCCTGAGCTCAAAGACAGGCTGGACAGCTCCAGACTAACGATCAGCCCTGAGTTCACGAAGATCGAGAGCGAATTCAACTACCGCGGTCCCCTGTTCAACGCTACTTCGCAGGAATACATCCAGTGGCAGCAGGATCTTGCAAACAGTGAGATTCCCCGATGGGAATTCAAGGACATGAATGCGGACGGAAAACTCGATTGCATTTTGGATATCGAGGGATTTCAGTTCCAGCCTACAAGTTATTATTCAGTTCTTCTTGGAACGGAGGATGGCTTCATTGTCGGATTCCATTCATGGGGCTACGATACCGACTATGGCGAGATCGAAGAGCAGCACGGACGCTACGCTATCTCCTCGAGTAAATTTTCGGTCAGTGAAAATGGGAGCTGGCTTATGTCCTGGCGCGATTTTTACACATGGAACGGTACCCGGTTTGTCCTCAGCAACGAAGATTTCGCTTCAGAATACGAAAGGCTGATTACGCCTTTGGAAATGCTCGCGTCCGAAGCGGTCGACGGCGAGTTCGAAGAAGGATCTCGATGGGCGTCCATGCCCCGCTACGCTGTCAACGCGACACGTTACGCCGAAGGCTCCGGGACTCCGTTCGGCTATTACTACAATCTCGCCCGAATCTATGAATACCTGGAAAACTCCGAAGAGGCTTCGAATATGTGGCGGACCATAACCGCGTATATAAATATCGAATACGACTCCCAGGATAGCATGGGCGAAATTGAGCTGGCCTCGGATATTCGCGATCTGGTTATTTCCTACGAAGAATGGCGGGATGAGATCTACGCCGCCGCTGAATCGGCTCTCGGCGGATAGATAAATTACATCTCCAGAAATCCTGTCCTATTTTTCTTCGACTCAGGCTCTTCCTTCTTATCGGATGCCGGTTCAGGTATGGCGGGAGAAATCCTCTCGTGCTCCTGCCTTGAGACCCTGGATGTCGCGGTTACCTTCTGCGTTTTGACATCCCCAAGGACCAGCGAGCGTACGGCGGGAACTTTCATGGCGATATACCCGATCCCGAACCCCACAACGCTTCCTATAGCATCAGGCTGTCCAAGGAATACCCACAACACTTCCAGTCCGAACAGCCCCAGGGCAACAGTGAACATGGGCATCGGGAAAATGCCGAATAAAAAAAATGCGTCGCGAGGCCACATGGTGGCGTAAGCGAACATAACAGCGAAAATTGCCGCGCTGGCTGTGGATACCGGGGATGCGGCGAATCTTGTCGGTAACAGAATTATCAATGTGATCAGGCTGGCAAGAATTGCCGATGTTATGTAAAAACGGATGAATCGGTTGCTTCCCCATTCCCTTTCGACCTTAGGGCCAAAAATCAACAGGTAGAATAAATAGAATATTGACTGCCAGTTCATCGGCGGGACAACCGGAGGAAGAAATATCGCGGATGTCAAAACCTGCCAGACACTTCCTTTTATGACCTGTGAGGCATTGAGGAACACCAGTATCTGATTATTAGCCTGGTTCTGAAACCTTGTCAGAATAATAAGAACTACTACAAGCAATACCGTCAGAGTGAATAGCAGAATGCGGGTCCACCTGGCGCCCTGTGTCCAGCCGCCCTGCATGCCAAGTCGATAATGACCCTCAATCTGCCTTCTGTATTCTCCCAGGTCGTCGTAGCTCAATCAGCACCACCGTGTATTTCTATTTTTATATTTTAACAGATTACCCGCTTAAATATGGGATTCGGTAATTCAGGGTTGGATTCATTTCTGTCAATTAATAACCTTCAGCGCTTCCTGCGTTTGCCCGGTGCCCGGACGCAACATTCGAATTATGAATTTGTCCCATTAATAACGATGAAAGATGTTTCCAGAATACCGCCGAAATGGCGACGCGACCTCGCGGGGGAATTCAAATCCATCGACCAGATCCTTGCTGAAGATTTAAAGGAGCATGTCGAGAATGGAACCAATCCCTTTGAACCGCCCCCTCCGCCAATGTTCGACTTAAAGCCGGATGAAAAGATCCACGACGTCACCGGTTCAATGGTCGTGGACAATTCCCCGAAACCGTCCAGGTTAAGCAATCTGATCGAAGGAAAGAAACGTGTAAATTTTCGGGATAACAGGAGCGTGGATGTTAATGGCGATTAGAGTTATTGTCAAATGTTGTGTATGACCCATCAGGCGGCGGCTCCTTCTGCTATCACTCCATCCCTGAATTGAACTCCTGAAATAATTTTCGGTAAGAGATCTGATCCATTTAGCGATCTCCATCGCCTCGACGCCGAC
>DASWIV010000178.1:0-13716 GCA_036397475.1 bacterium | reverse complement strand
CTCTTCTATCTCAGGTAAAAAATCATTCCTGATTTTCACAAGATGATTCTTCCCCTCGAAATTTCCATGGTCTGTCAGGATATATAACTCAGAGAATTTTTCATATTCATCATCGGTCAGTAATTGTTTCAATTCAGCGGTGCTGTACAAATACGTCAACCCTTCATGATGATCGGTATCCGCGTCATGAGCGGAATAAAACAGGTTGTTTTCCTCGTACGTCTCTTCCAGGCATGTGATAATTTTGTTCACGATTATTTTGTATTCATTTTTCCCGAGCACCTTGTATCCCACACTGTACGCCCACAGGAGCATCGACTGGTCATACAGCATCTTCTCGAAATGAGGAATTGTCCATTGTGTATCGGTGCAGTACCTGTAAAATCCTCCCTGCAGGTGATCGTGAAGTCCCCTGGTTGCCATGACATCCAGAATCTGATCGGCGATTTTTTTCGCATCTTCATTTCTCGTTGATTCATACCAGTGCAGCAAAAACAGGATTGAATTGTACGGCGGAAACTTTTGATTTGACCCAAATCCACCATTCCTGTCATCGTGCATCATGGTAATAGCTTCAATTAACTTGTTCTCCTCAAATGTCGGCGTGTTATAGACGATCGGATTGAAATCGGTCAGCTTCTGTTTGTTCGATTCGTAGAACGACATCACCTGGCTCATCAACTCGACAAATCCCGGCATGTTGTACCGCGGGGAGATCGGAATATAAGTCGCCGCGAAAAACGGCTTCCTGTCAGGTGACATCACCACATTCAGCGGCCATCCCCCCTGCCCCTGGGTCGCGACAAGAAATCCCATCAGGTACTGGTCGATATCGGGACGCTGTTCCCTGTCAATTTTTATGCACACAAAATATTTGTTGAGAAAATCCGACGCTGATTTATCCTCGAAAACTTCCGATGCCATCACGTGGCACCAGTGGCACGTAGAATACCCGACAGACACAAAAAGCAGCTTTCCCGCTTCTTTAGCGTGTTCCAGGACATCAGGTTTCCATTCCTGCCAGTGGATCGGATTATTTTCATGCTGGCGCAGGTACGGGGATGTCGCCAGGTCGAGATTGTTGCGATTGAAATCCATTAAATTACTCCGGTTCTAATTAAAAATCATACATATGAAAAAGCGGATACATAATTAGTGTAAATTAAATGTCTAATTACAGGCGTATTGTAACACATGGCTAATAGCGCGTATTCAAAACCAGGAGATGTCGAAGAGAGGCTGATGAGGGAAATTGTCGAGCCGTTCATAAAGGCGTCGAACAACATCGAGGTCACTGCCGGTGTAGTGTTTCTCATATCCATACCCTTCTGGTTCGTTTTTTTCGGAGCGATGACTGATTTTAACTGGTTCGGACGGATTCTCGCGACAGGCGCGCTGGTGTTCGTGGTGATGATCTGTATCGGTCTGGTGATAGGATCAATTGAAAATTATATCCTGCAACCTTATTACATCAAAAAATTCAATGAACTCTTTCCGGACGGAACAGAGAGCAATTTTCTCGCTCTTGGATATTTATTCCGCTACGAAACCGAAGGCACGATGATCAAAAATTTCAAAACCAAACTCGGTATCGGCGAGAATCCGGTCATTACGGAAGCAATCGAGCGCGACGATGTATCAATGCTCCAAACCGAAACCGACGATTACACATCGTCCGGCCTCGTAGACCTGTCATAAACTTTCACTCTAACAATAACCGGAGCGCTGGCGTCCCGCCGGCAATAATTTTCCGGAGCGCTGGTGTCCCGCCTGCAAAAAAAATCCTTCATCACAAGGGAGTGGGTGGTGCGGTCGGAGGGACTTGAACCCTCAAGGAGTTGCCTCCACCAGGCCCTCAACCTGGCGCGTCTACCAAATTCCGCCACGACCGCGTAGCGTGCTCCCCGCCGTATCAGAGGCACGTATTTATACCCTAATATTATCGGGTGTGCAAGAGAGTTATTTCTATTCCAGAGATTGAGTTTCCGCTGAAATGTAAATCAATTTTTTATGCATTGGATCGCCATAAAAACACGATGCAATAATATCGCCGCCGGGAACCGGCGTAAGGTTTATGAAAGCATTGTCGTTCTGTATGTCCAGCTCCACCAGATCCAAAAGCCGGATTAGTGTTCCATCATTATCAAACAATGAAATGCCACGAGAATGGCTGACTAAGAAAGAACCATCTCTATAAATTATTAAAGGACTACCAAAATTCATATTAACTGAAAGGTCTTTTTTCCATATATTGAGGTTGTCCTGTTATTAGAATGGAAATCAAATGCATGAGCTATAAATCCTGTTCCTGTCCCAAACACCGGGATATCTTCGAATTTTAGGTTTTCATCCGGTAGCTCGATTGTTTGTAAATTTTCTCCGGACATTATACTTGCAATCTCAATAAAATTATTATAAGTGTAAATAAATCTGGATTGATCGATTCTGCGAGGGTTGTACGCAAATACCAGCCTGTCATCATAAAATACTGGATTAGTCCGCCACCTGCTGTTTCCATTGAGATCAACGCATTCGAAGAAAAGGTACGATTCATCTCTTTCCTCTGAAAATTGACAGGGTCCACTTCCATCCAATTGATATTGCATCTCAGCGCTATAATATCTTCTAAATGCAAGAACAATAACTACATCCTCGCATGCAATCACCGGACGAACTGGCGATCCTGACCAGCCTAGAAGTGTGGATTTTTGTGCATATCTGGCTTCGGGATTTCCGGATTCTGGAGGAACAATTTCCTTATTCCATAACTCAGTTCCATTTTGATCTAATCGGATAATTATATTTGTAGAATTTTGGAATTGCTTAATGCCTCCTGACGGGTGAACCGTCAAGTTCTCTTGTCCATACCACCTCCGGCTTCACCAAAGGTGGCGGCAGGTGGCGGATCGTCCAATCCATCCAGATCAGGAGGAGTCGGACCCATTAAGCAACCAGATAATACCACTGCGAAAATAATCCCAACAATCAGTAATAATCGTATTTTGAACATCCTTACCCCTGTGAATTCATGCTTAAATTCTACACTCATTTCCCATGATAAACCTTAACCCGCATTGAAACAATATCGCGATAACTTATGCTACAATTCCTGTTGAAATGAACGATTCACTCACCTATAAAGACGCCGGCGTCGATATCGAAGCCGGTAATGAAGCGGTTAAACGCATCAGGAATATCCTCTCGAACTCGCCAAGGTCGGTTCCGGGTGGAGAAGTGATCGGCGGAATAGGCGGATTCGCCGGACTCTTCAAACCCGCGCTCCAGAACTATGCAGACCCTCTTCTGGTAAGCGCGACAGACAGTGTCGGCACAAAGATCCTGACAGCGATCGAGTACGATAAGCTCGAATGGATCGGCTACGACCTTGTAGGAATGAACGTCAACGACCTGCTCGCGTGCGGCGCGCGTCCGATGTTTTTCCTCGACTATCTCGGACTCCACGTCGCCAATCCGGTCCAAATTGAGCGGATCGTTAAATCTGTCAACGATGCGTGCATCGAATCCGAGTGCCTCCTCATCGGAGGCGAATGCGCCGAAATGCCCGACATGTACGAGCCGGGCAAAACCGACCTCGCCGGATTCGCTGTAGGGATTGTCGACCGGGAAAAAGTCATCCACGGAAAAGCTGTCAGAGCCGGCGATATTGTCCTCGGACTCGCTTCAAACGGACTTCACTCCAACGGATTCTCACTCATCAGAAAATTAATTGTGCGCGAAAACTGGGACATGAATTCAAAAATCGATGGCGACGACCGTCCATTGATTGATATCATCCTCGCCCCGACACGGCTTTACGTGAAACAGATCCACGCGTTGATCGATAAAGTCGGCATCAATGCCGACGGTGGAGTACGGGCACTTGCTCACATCACAGGCGGAGGATTGATCGACAATGTGCCACGGTCGTTCCCGGAGAATTTCGCGTGGAAAGTAAATCTCGACGGCTGGACATCGCCTCCGATTTTCAAGATGATCAAGAAATCGGCACGTCTCCCACGTTGCGGGCTGTGGGAAACATTTAACTGCGGAATCGGGTACACGGTTATTGTCGGCGCTGAATTCGCCGATGAAGCCGAAAAGAGCCTCAAAGATAGCGGCGAGAAAGTTTACCGCCTCGGTGAGATCATCCCCGCCTCGGATGAGTATGGGGATAATGTAGTGATTGACTCAAAGGGCTTGTGGGACTGACCCTCCCCCTTCCCCTCCCTGAGGGAGGGGTGAATTCCGTCCCCCCTCAGGGGGGACCACAGGGGGGTCGAAGGCCTCTGTCTCTAACCCATGGGTAAACAATGGGTAAACAATGGGTTACAAATGGATCCTTTCAACTAATTCGAATATAGCTGCTTTGCGTGCAAACCGTCCCCCCTTAGGGGGGACCACAGGGGGGTCGAAGGCTTAACTATCCCCCCGCTTGCGCGGGGATTACAGGGGGGATCTGCCATCTTGAACAAATCCCAGCTTACTTCGGTAGCCCACACTTTACGTGTGGGTTTTCCATCTTGAACAAATCCCCAACTATTGTTAAAATGCCTCCAAGTGGTGGGAAATAAATTTCGAATACAGCCATTTATATCCAGTGGAACAACTGCATCCGGTCATAAGCCGGATTTTTCTAACTATAATCAATACCAGCAGGATGCTGGAGGACCGACCGGCGGGACGCCAGTGCTCCCGGATATCGGTAAGTTATGAACGTACACACGATTGAAACAACGCTCAAATCCGAATACCCCGACCCGGTCGCGTCCGGAATCCTGTCCCGAATCAGGAACATCGGAATTGATAAAATCACCGGCGTCAAAGTCGCGAACATCTTCAAGTTCAAAGGCGATTTCGACTCAAACGACCTCGAGCGAATCGCACGATTCCTCCTTGCCGACTCGGTCACCGAAGAATATTCCATCAACACTCCGGTACTGGATGAATCCGGCGGTACGGTATTCGAAGTCGCGTTCAATCCCGGCGTGATGGACCCGGTCGAGCAGAGCGCACGTAAGGCGCTGACCGAACTCGGAATAAAAAACATCGACGGAATCAAAACCGGCAAAAAATACATTTTCTCGGGCAAAACCGATCCACACTCTCTAAACCTGTTCGCGTCGGGAAATCTATACAACAAGGTCATACAGCATCTTGTAGTCGATGGCGAAAATCCCTTCCCCGCATCGACAAAATACGAATACACCCAGAACACGGTTGAACTCGATGGCAAATCAGATGACGAGCTTCTCGACATTTCCAGGACGGGACTTTTAAGCCTCAATATCGATGAGATGCTTACCATCCAGGAATATTTCCGGAAGGAAGGACGCGATCCGACCGATGTCGAGTTGGAAACCATCGCCCAGACATGGTCGGAGCATTGCTATCACAAAACCTTCCGCTCAAAGTTCGATTTCAACGGTAAAGGAATTCCGAACCTCCTCAAATCGACCGTAATGAAAGCGACAACTGATTTAAATCTGCCGTGGTGCGTGAGTGTGTTTGTCGATAACGCAGGGATAATCTCGTTCGATGATGAATATGACCTGTGCTTCAAAGTCGAGACGCACAACCACCCGTCGGCGCTGGAGCCATACGGCGGCGCTGGAACGGGTATAGGCGGTGTGATCCGCGACATCCTCGGAACCGGACTCGGCGCGAAACCGATCGCCAACACCGACATATTCTGTTTCGCTCCACCTGATACGGCAAATGAAAAATTACCCGACGGAGTCCTCCACCCCCGCAGAATAATGGAAGGCGTGGTATCGGGAGTGCGCGACTACGGCAACCGCATGGGTATCCCGACGCTCAACGGCGCGATCTGCTTCCATCCCGACTATATCGGAAATCCCCTTGTCTACTGCGGCACGGTCGGACTTATCCCCAAAGGAATGGACCAGAAGGAAGCGAAACCCGGCGATTACATCGCCGTGATCGGTGGACGTACCGGTCGCGACGGAATCCACGGCGCTACATTCTCATCGATCGAACTCGATAAGAATTCGGAAGTTACATCCGGCGGCGCGGTGCAGATCGGAAATCCGATCGAAGAAAAACGATTCATGGACGCTATGCTCATCGCGCGAGACCGTGGACTTTACAATGCGGTAACCGACTGCGGAGCGGGTGGATTTTCATCCGCTGTCGGTGAGATGGGGGAAAAGGTCGGAGCGAAGGTCCACCTCGAGCGAGCCCCGCTGAAATATGAAGGGCTCGCACCGTGGGAAATCTGGGTCTCTGAAGCACAGGAACGTATGGTCCTTTCAGTCCCTCCCGACAAATGGGACGAATTCAAGAATCTGATGGACTCGTGGGATGTCGAGTGTACGCATCTCGGTGAATTCACCGGATCGAAACGGCTTGAGATATTTTACAATGATCATCAAGTCTGCAACCTCTCGATGGAATTCCTTCACGAGGGAATCCCGCCAGGTGTTAGAACCGCGACCTGGACACCCAAAAATATCCAAGAACCTGAAATTGACCGATTGATAGACGATGTCGCTCCGGTAGATTTACTAAAGCGAATCATGGGACATCTCGATGTCTGCTCAAAGGAATGGGTAATTCGCCAGTATGACCACGAGGTCCAGGGCGCAATGGCAATCAAGCCACTCACCGGTGCAAGAAATGACGGGCCGTCGGACGCATCGGTAATTCGTCCACGCCTTGAATCCGATAAAGGCTGCGCGATCTCGAACGGGATCAATGTCCGCTACGGCGGCATCGACCCGTACCACATGGCGTGTTGCGTTATAGACGAAGCGCTGCGAAATGTAGTTGCGGTCGGTGGAAATCCGGAGCGCACCGCAATACTCGACAATTTCTCATGGGGATCGAGCACGCATCCCGAGCGTCTTGGAGAATTGGTCCGCGCGTCGCAGGGATGCCATGACGCCGCGCTGGCGTTCGGCACTCCGTTCATTTCCGGCAAGGACAGCCTTAACAATGAATATCGTGTTGGTGAAAAAACCATACACATCCCGCCAACTCTGCTCATAAGCGCGATGAGTATTGTCGACGATGTGAACAAGTGCATCACGATGGACGCCAAACGTGCCGGCAATCATATTTATATTGTTGGTACAACGAAAAAACATCTGGGCGGAAGTGTCTTCTACGATACCTTTGGTCTGACTGGCGCAAGTGTTCCTGAAGTCGATCTGGAAATCGCACCGAAGATTTTCAAAGCGATGCATGCGGCGATTCAGTCGGGATTGATCGCATCATGCCACGACATTTCGGATGGCGGTATCGGCGCGTGTGTGTCGGAAATGTGCTTCTCCGGCGGACTTGGTTGCATTGTCGATCTTGAACAGGTTCCGGCAGACGGCGAATTAAAACCTGCTGAGATTTTATATTGCGAATCGCCGTCGCGATTCATCATTGAAATCGATCCCGAAAACGCATCGCAAATCGAACAGTTATTCAGCGGCTTGCCATTCGCAAAGATCGGCACACTTACTGAAGCTGACAATGTAATAATCTGGAGCGAATGGAAGAAGGAATACATTAAGGTCTCAATAGATAAGCTGAAGGAGTCGTGGCAAAAGCCACTTGCATGGTAACCATAACCATCCTCCCGCTGGCGGGGGGATTACAGGGGGGTGGACAAAAAAATGACTGTTAAAACACTCATACTCAAAACCGCCGGGATTAACTGCGACTTCGAACTCGCCCACGCGTTCACTCTCGCAGGCTCCGAAACTGAACACGTACACATCAACGAACTCGTCCGCGGCGAAAAATTGCTCTCCGATTTCGACATCCTCGGTTTCCCGGGCGGATTCTCCTACGGTGATGATCTGAGCGCCGGACGTGTCCTCGCAACCGAGGTCCGCGCGCACATCCTCGACGATATCCATTCATTTTACAAAAACGGCGGATTGATATTCGGCGTCTGCAACGGATTCCAGGTCCTCGTCAAGGCGAAACTCCTTCCCGATCCCGAGGATCTACTCAACCATACACCGCCAAAATCCACACTGTTCTGGAACGGATCGGGCAAATTTGAAGACAGGTGGGTAACCCTGCGTACGGAACCCGAATCGAAATGCATCTGGACAAAAGGCTATCCCGAAATGATCGAACTGCCAATCGCCCACGCCGAAGGCAAATTCCTTGTTAAAAATAACGAGATGCTGGAAAAGTTGAAAGCAAGAGGGCAGATTGTCTTCAGGTATTGTGACCCAAAAAACGCGGACGGCTGTTTTAACTCCGATGTCCCCTATCCCCTGAACCCGAACGCGTCGACCGCGAATATCGCCGGAATCTGCGATCCCGAGGGACGTGTACTTGGATTAATGCCGCATCCCGAGAGATTCCATCATCAGACCAATCATCCACGCTGGACACGTCGGAAGTACGAGGAATCGTCGATCGGAGTCGGAGAATCGGGCGGATGGGCTGACGGACTTCCCCTGTTCAAAAACGCTGTGGATTACGTGAAGGATTTCAAATCGGCACTGACAAAATAATTTTAAACTCAAGATATCGTCTAAACACCCATGCGTAAAGCATGGGTTACAAAGACAGAAGCAAAGAAATTTTGTATCCCGGGGCTCAGCCCTGTGAATAAAAAAATCCCCGACTCTCATCGGGGATTTGAATGTTCAAAATTCGACCTGAAATTATCCTGGCATATCGGCAGGAAAGAAAATGCTCAGTCCTTCAGTATGCAGGACAAATATATTGCCGTTGTAATCGCTGCCTTCGATCCTGAGCGGATCTCCGGAAATAGATGCGCCGTCGGCGTACTGCCCATGTCCGTTTCCGGCAGGCAGATATCGCTTGATTCTTGGAGATCCACTGCCCAATTTGTCAAGAACATGAATATTTCCATCAGACGAGCGGGTTAAGTCTCTCGGATCCCAGAATCCACCCATGCCATTCTGCTTCGAGCCGCCAATCGACAATCCGGTGTAAGACAGGTCGAGGCTGTATCGTTCGACTCGGAACTCGGGATCGTCCTCGAGAATCCAAATCCAGTTACTTGAATCGGATGATTCACATCCAATTATTAAATCGTAGTCAATCTGACCGGCTCCAAGTCCATCCGGGGATGTAGCAATATAGCTTGAGATGTAAGACGGTGGAATGAACCTCTCCACCCTGGTGCTTCCTGGCACACCAGTGCCGGTTACCATGACATGATAGTTGTTGAATATGGTTGATGTTGATCCCATCACATCTTTCAAGCCGGTTCCAGCCGGTACGATATGAAGCGCGATCGGATTTCCCACCGAATCGAACGATTGACAGTAATTAATCGACGCGTTCAAATTGCCACCGATAATTACGGTATTATTCGGTGCGATATCGATCCTGTCAGCACCTGCCATAACACTGAATAATTCGTTTCCTATGTTGTAGCTGGTAGCTTCCTGGTAAATCCAGACTTCTCCATCGTTATAAAGAATCAGCAAATCTCCATTGTTGTGATTGACCGCGAGGTCAAGGCCATCGGCATCGGGTCTTAATGGAATGTTCGAAGTCGGAGGAACAGGAGGGATAACACTGACTATTTCCACCAGGCCATCCTTCTCAGAGGTTCTGAAGTATGAAGCCAGAGGATCTTCCTCCGCTGAATTTGGGACACCGAACTCATTGCTGTAATCCGCAGTGTACTCAAGGATAACCCAGAACTCATTTCCGCCGCTGCTTGTCAGGTTATCAGCGGGAATATCGACACTGTACGACGAATAATTTTCAGTGCCACCAGTAAGAATGGAAGATGCATCGAACGTATGCAATCCAAGCAGGACAGATGATTCGATTAAAATGTTGGATGGCTGGTATTCGGACCCTGGCACATCAATATCAAGAATCAGGTTTCCACCATTGTTCGTACCATTTGTATAGTACAAGCTCTCAGTCATCGTAACACTTACCGCCCTGGCTTCGATGGATCGCGAAGGATGCGACTCCGGGCCGGTACCTTCCCAGTTAGCCAGAACTGCATAGCTGTAAGTTACGCCTTTCAGGTTGGGGAAGCGGATATAATAGTTTCGGGTGTTAGTAGCTCCCGATGAAAATACAGCGTCATTTGTGGTTGAAGTCAGGAATTCATACGCATCGTCCTGCGGACCCAGTCCGTCCGCGAAAAACTTGTACGGATTAGCCTGGCCGGTCGCCTTGTAAGCCGGGGTCGCCAATGCACCCTGTGTATACCCGAAAATCCCTTCTACAAGGAATTCCTGGGGATTCCACCACCTGGTGTAACCATCGGGACCGCCTCCGTCGCTATCCTCTGGATCGTTGAGCATGTACTGATCGTCTGCAAGATCGGTAACATTGATGCTCTGGTAATCAAGACTCTGAGAACCGTCGCCAATGAAAATACCGCAAACATCGTAACCGTTATACTGCGGAAGGTTGGCAAACGGATGTGTCAAAGACACATCGATATCAACATCGATATAATCCGGGCCAAATGGGGTCTTGTGGATGTTGAATCCCAATGTCGCAGGATTCTGGTTGAGGAATTCGACAGGATTTACCGCGAACATTACAGTCCTGTTAGGGACCGCTTCCACTGTTTTCGTGGGAATATCAATACATATATCGAAATACCCCCACAAATAGGTGTTTGTGCCACTATCGCTTATTCTGCTCCCCGCAAGGTCATTATTGCCTGCATTCGGAGCTGTTGGTATGCTGCTCCCATTTGAGCAGCCTATCGCGAAAAGAAGTGCGAATGAAATTATCGCGATGATAGATTTGCGCCGCATCGCTAAATGCCTCCTAGTTTTGGTACCTAATTTAGATACCCTAAATTAAATTTTCATAAACATATGGAGATTTCTGAATCTCCTACATCCACCGGATAGTGTAACCGTGGTTAAAAAATTATGCAACCCTATAACGGGTTATTTGATTAAAATTGATAATAGTGTCACAAAGTTGAAAGTTAAATGGATTTCGTGTGTCCTGAAAATAGGCTAAAAAAACCCACGCATAAAGCGTAGGTTCCGAAATATCTGCTTTGAGGCTTCGTGCGAGCCTGCACCTTATCCAAACTGCTCTTTTAACAAATCTTCCAGGCTCGGACTGCTTATAACCTCAAGCTCGTACTTCACTCTGACACTGGGTTTCTTGATATCGACAACTCTTCTTAAATCTATTGGAGTGCCAAATACAACCACATCGCAATCGGCTGAGTTGATGGTCTCCTGCAGATCCTCAATCTGTTTGCCGGAGTATCCCATCGCGGGAAGTATTCTCCCGATATCAGGATATTCAGCAAATGTTTCCTTGAGTGTCCCTACAAGGTACGGCCGTGGATCGATAATTTCAGCCGCACCGGCGATTTTAGCCGCAACAGTAGCAGCGCCGGTTTTCATTCCGCCATGTGTCGTCGTCGGGCCATCCTCTACAACCAGCACTCTCTTGTTCCTGATCAAATCCGGATTTTCAGGAAGTGTCGGCGAATTCGCGTAAACTACAGCCTTTGGAGGATTCATCCGCTTCCTGATGTTCTCCTCTATCAGTTTCACATTGTCCGGATCGGCAGTGTCCATCTTGTTGAACAGGATCACATCGGCTATCTCGAAGTTATCCCGTCCAGGGTAGTAATCGATCTCGTGTCCCGGACGGTGCGGGTCCACAATAACGATATGCATATCGGGAGTGTAAAACGGCGTGTCGTTATTTCCGCCATCCCAGAGCACAATATCAGCCTCCTTTTCAGCCTGCCTGATAATCGCGTGGTAATCCACACCGGCGTAAACCACTGTATCGTTTTCAATATGAGGCTCGTACTCCTCCATTTCCTCTATTGTGCACTCGTGGTCCTCAAGGCATCCGATCTCGTCGTATCGTTGTACAGCCTGCTTCTCCAGGTCTCCGTACGGCATCGGGTGCCTGATAACCACCACAGTTTTGCCCATGGATTTTAAAACATCGCGTACATGCCTGGTGGTCTGGCTTTTTCCGCATCCGGTGCGTACCGCGCAGATCGCTACCACAGGCTTGGCGCACTTGACCATTACCTCTTCCGGACGGACAAGCCTGAAATCAGCTCCGGCGCTCTTGCAGCGTTCCTTTATCCCCTCGATATACGAGTACGATACGTCCGAGTAAGCGAACACGCTTTCAGCGACTTCGTATTTTTTGACCAGCGACTCAAGTTCATCCTCGTCGTAAATATTAATCCCGTCCGGATAACCATCCCCCGCAAGCGACGCGGGATATTTTCTGTCCTCGATCCACGGGATCTGAGTGGCGGTGAACGCGACCACCTCGAACATGTCGCGCTTCCCCCTGTAGATACAATTGAATGTGTGGAAATCTTTCCCGGCCGCACCAAGTATGAGAATCTTCTTCGCTGCCATAGCAGACGCTCCTTAGAAACTGGATTTTTTAAGGAGGGGTCGTTTCACCAGTATGAGTATCCACCTGAGAGATGGACGCCCGACGGCAGGACACCCGACCGCTTCGGGCTGCGGTTGAGTTTATATGAAGTGGGGAATTTTGGCAAGGGAGTAAGCATCCCAGCTCTTACGGACCGGGTCTTAGCTAATTCGGGTGGAGATAATACCTCCATCCCTGCAATTCTGCTTGGTCATATGACCGAGCCTACTAATGAAGTACTACTTCACTTATTATTACAGCTTTGCGATCAGTGCAGTTTGAGAAGCAGGTATGAAAGCCCGCTTTCCTCAAACAGGCTTAAAAGTAAAACAGGTGGTTCATAATCACCTGGCGAAATTGTAAAATAAAAATCCGGCTCTCCAATATATCCGGTAATATCCAGGTCTTCTCCTGAGTCCGCGACGATTGAAACATCAATTACAGTCTGAATCTCATCCTCGAACGGAATCCTGGCATCGAAGGAAATATCGAATTCATAATATCCGCCAAGTCCACCATTTCCGGTGATATTTAAATCTGATGAATACAAATCCACTATCAGATCTTTAGTATCCAATATATCCAGTGCGCTCATATCCTTTGGGTACCATGGCATTGCCGCAAAGTCCAATTTCTCTTCCAGCATTTCTTGCAGGTCAGCAGCACCATAACTTAAAAGTGTAGCGATATCATTGTCAGGATATCCAATTTGATCGATTGTTCCAGCGAAATCCTCAGCAACTTCAGCCCAATAAAATATTTGATCTGGCTTGTTAATGTAGGTTTCTTCAATAAAATAATTGAATGCTTCATACACTTCAATATCATCATCATAGTCGTTTCCATATACTTCAAGTGATTGGATTAGAGCTGAGAATATAGCATGTAAATTTTGCCCATAAGCTTCTCGAGCATCAGGCAATGAATTAGTGTCATCTCCCTCAATGGGCGTCGATATAATTATGCTTTCCAGTGGAGTCGACTCATTCCCGGATGAATCTTTGCCAATTAATCGAATAAGAAACATACCATTTTTCAATCTATGTTCATCGCCGTAATTGAACTCGAATTCACCCGTTTGGTCATCGAAGTAAAAACTGTCATAAGTGTCTCCGCTGTTCAAGACCATCTTGTAAGTAAAAGGATATGTTTGCATTGGTGAAACATTCAGTATTGTCTCAAATTCCAGTACTACTGGCTCATCCGGATGAAATCCCATAGAGTTATTGTCAAATGTTGTGTATGACCCATCAGGCGGCGGCTCCTTCTGCTATCACTCCATCCCTGAATTGAACTCCTGAAATAATTTTCGGTAAGAGATCTGATCCATTTAGCGATCTCCATCGCCTCGACGCCGAC